>CAZOGY010000015.1:8968-41241 GCA_964579305.1 uncultured Hyphomicrobiaceae bacterium | reverse complement strand
GACGCAAGCGTTCAGGCCAGGCGAATTCCTTGCAGTTCGCTTGAGAGCCCTTCGGCCCAAGGTAAAAAGATCGCGATTTCGGCAAGCCGGATCACGCCGTGATGTTCCCGGTCGTGCGCTATCGTGCTTTCGCGCCTAAATTTCGCAGATCATCAATCCACTTTTCGCGGCGCTCCGCGCTGGCGGTTTCAACACCACCGAGCAATGTCGTGCGGATTGGTGAAACGCCGACGAAGCCGAGAATATTGCGCTCTAGATTTTTCAAAGAGTGCGCGAAATAATACCAGCGGTACATCCAGGCAGGCATACCCATCGTGACGATAATTCTGGCCGATTTCCCCCTGAACAGCGCTTTTGGCCAGCCATCGGATCGATATTCAAATGCGACGCCCATGCGGAATGCCTGCTCAAACATCGCCTTGAGATAGGCCGGCATCGTCCCCAGCCAGAGCGGATAAATTATGACAATGTGATCGGCCGCCATGGCCGCGGCCTGCAATGGCCTCAAACTTTCCGGCGTGGCCTCGATCCCGCCCTCCCACTGCCCGCGCGAGCGCAAACAAGGAAATTCAAGCGCGCCCAGGTCGAAGACAGTGATGTCGTGGCCTGATGATCGGGCACCATCGGCGTAGGCGCTCGAAAGTGCATCGCATAAATGGTCCTTGCTTGGGTCCGGATGGCCGTTGATCAAAACGATGTTTGCCATGGCAGAAATCTCCCTGCATCGCGGTGCGCAATGACAGGATGACCAAGCGGCCCCTTCGTTTCATTGACCCGTCGCAAGAGCGACGACGTCGCGCGCTGATGGTGGGCTGTAAGCCGGGCAATGCCTGAGCCGGGCATCGCACCATCAGTCGCGCTTGGAAAGCCAATCTGCGAGACGGTCCATGGCTTGCGTGAGCTGGCCGGCATCGCGCAGGAAACAAATGCGGAAATGGCCTTCGCCGCCCGGTCCGAATGCAGCGCCTGGGGCAAGACCGATATTGGCTTCGTCAACGAGTTTGAGGGCCGCTTCCAGAGAATTGGTCTCACCTTCAATGCCAAACAGCAGATAAAATGCCCCATCGGGTTGGGCAAAGCGCACCCTATTGAACGGTCGCAACGCGTCGCAAACAATAGCGCGGCCTTGTGCGGCTTTGATGATTTGCGATTGGGCAAAGTCCTGTGCCTGAGTGAGGGCTGCGACACCTGCGGCCTGCTGAAACGTCGGAACACCGGACGTGTTATACTGGATCAGGTTTTCGATGGTTTGGCCGAGCGCTTTTGGCGCTTGCAACCAACCCATACGCCAGCCCGTCATGGCCCAGTTTTTGGAAAACGTTTGTACGAAAAGGATTTTATCCTCGTCGGACCGAAGCGTTTGAAAACTTGGCGCAACGCGGTTCATGTCATTGTCTGCGCGCCCCGCGCCGTCGCTGTCGCTATCGCCAAAGTAAAATCGGCCATAGATCTCGTCAGCGATGATCCAAAGCCCACGCTTGCGGGCAAAGTCCAGGATGGCGCTGAGATCATCCTGACTGGCTGTCCAGCCGGTCGGGTTGGAGGGCGTGTTGATGAACAGGGCGCGCGTTTTATCGGTGCAGGCGTCAAACACCTCGTCAAGGTCAGGAGCCCATCCCTCAGCGCCAAGGCGCATGGGCACATAGCGCACCCGTCCGCCGCGGCCCAGAATTGCGCCTTCGAAATTCGGCCAGGCCGGCGCAGGCACGACGACCTCGTCACCAGGGCCGACAACAAGTTGCACGGCCATCTGGATAGCCTGCATACCGCCGCAGGTCAGGAAAAACTCTTCAAGTTCGAAGTGGCGCTCGTAGAGACCGGAGAAATAGGCCGCAAGTGCCTGGCGGATCTCCGGCGTGCCACGTTGATAGGTGTAGAAGGTTTGTCCGCCCTCAAGCGCCTCGGTTGCGGCGCGGTGGATGACCGCCGGTGTCGGCGTGTCGCCCTCTCCCGCCCAAAGCGGGATCAAGCCGGGCCGATTGCGGCCATGGTTGAAGACCTTGACGATGCCGCTTTCCGGCAAGGACTGAGCGGATGGTGTCAATGCTTCGATCAAGGCGGCCATGCGTGGCTCCGGAGGGCAAATTGGGACAACAGCGCCGTGGCCTAGCACTTTGTACCTGCGCCGGGTAGGCCGAGATCACGGCGCCATGCCGCCGCCATCAGCCGCAGGCACGCGTGACGACCCGCTTGAGCGAGCGCATGCAGACGCCGTCTGGGGCGCAGTAGAGGGCTTCGGCCTTGGAATAGCTGATGATGGCGGTGCCGCCGGGACAGCGTACGATCAATTCGTAGATCGGGCCCTTGTCGGTGTAGGCCTCGATGGTTGCGGTGCGGTCGTTAAACCCTGGGTAGTATGTGAAGTTGGCGCTCAGAACGATGATGGCTGCAAACTTGAGCATCGGGGTGTCTCCAAGTGACGACGTGTACGCCGACCCCGATTGCAGGGCGCATGCCACTGCAACTCATTCAGTTAATTAGAGGAATTTGGATTGTCCCGCGGCAGGAGAGCAGGATTTCGCGCGCGAAATCGGGCGCCGGTGGGGAGACGCGGCGCCATGACCAAGCGTTGTTAACACTTTTGCACTAATCTGCGCGCCAGAGCGTCCCAAAATGCGCAGGCTGGCACGGCCTGTAAGCCCCGTTTGGCACAGTGCGCGCGCTAACGGTCCGATCCTCGATTTAAGGCCGACTAAGCCCGTGATCCAATTCAGACCCATTCTTCTGACGATCGGCATGATGTTGTGCGCGCTCGGCGCCTTCATGCTGTTGCCGGCCATTGTCGATTTTGCCGATGGGGCGTCGGGATGGTCGGCGTTCGTGGCGTCGGCGGTGCTCACGTTCTTCATCGGCGGCCTTTTGATCTTCGTGAACTGGGATCCAACGCCGGCCCAACTCGGGATCAAGGAAGGTTTTGTCCTGACAACCGGGACGTGGCTTGTCCTTGTCGCATTCGCCGCGCTGCCAATGTACGGCATGGGCCTGACCTACATCGATGCATTTTTTGAAGCGATGAGCGGGCTGACCACGACGGGCGCGACCGTGCTCACGCAGCTCGATAGCCTGCCGCGCGGCATTTTGCTTTGGCGCGCCATTCTGCAAGGGCTTGGCGGGCTCGGGATCATCGTTATGGCGCTGATCGTGCTGCCGTTCCTGCGTGTTGGCGGTATGCAGCTTTTCCAGACGGAAAGTTCAGAGCGTAGCGAGAAAGTCCTGCCGAGCGCGTCGGACCTCGTGACGGCAACGGCTGGGATTTATGCCGGGCTGCTGGTGGCTTGCCTGACGCTTTACATGGCGTTTGGCATGACGCCGTTCGATGCGATCTGCCATGCGCTGACGACCGTGGCGACGGCTGGGTTTTCCACGCACGAACAGAGCTTTGGCTTCTTCCCCAACCCGGCGCTGCAATGGACATGCATTGTCTTCATGATCCTGGGCGGCCTGCCGTTCGTGGTGTTCATTCAGATGATGCGCGGGGATCTGCGCGCGGGCATCAACGATGCGCAGGTGCGCGGTTTCATGTTCGTGCTTGTCGCCATGATCGCGGTGATGACGCTGTGGCTTGCCACCGAACGCAACGTAGAATTCTTTGAGGCGTTACGGCTTGCCGCGTTCAACGTGACCTCGATCTTGACGACAACCGGGTTTGCCACTGACGATTACACACAGTGGGGCGCGTTCGCTGTCGGGCTATTTTTTCTCTTGATGTTCATTGGTGCGTGTTCGGGATCGACCGCTGGCGGTGTCAAAATCTATCGACTTCAGGTCGCGGGCATGCTCACGCGCAGCCACTTCCTGCATCTGATGAGCCCGAACCGCGTGGTGACACTCACCTATAATGACCGCCGGCTGCCGCTTGACGTGCCGTTCTCGGTCGTTGCGTTCCTGGCGATCTATATGACGACGGTTGGGCTGTTCACGGTGCTGTTGTCGGCGATGGGGCTTGATCTCGTCACGGCGCTGTCTTCAGCGACCAGTGCCGTCGGCAACGTTGGCCCCGGTCTTGGTGATCAGGTCGGCCCGGCCGGCAGCTATGCCAAACTGCCGGAAATGGCGAAGCTTGTGTTGAGCTTTGCGATGCTGCTTGGCCGGCTTGAGCTGTTTACCGTGCTCGTGCTGCTGCGCCCGGAATTCTGGCGGACTTAGAGCAAGCTTCAATTCGCTCGCTGCACTCACAGGTCCAACCGCCAGCCATAAAGCCAGTCGTAGCGCGCCATCAGGCGCTCTGGCGGGATCACGCGCATTGCAAGATTGCGGGCCAGCGCCATAGGCCCGGACAGATGGAATATCTGGCCGTTTTGTCGCGAGGCTGCTTGCAGGCGCCGCGTGCGAGGCTGCCGCTTTTCTGCATAGGCCGCAAAAGCGCGGGCAAGGTCTGCTGGATGGCGGGCAACTTCGTGCGCCAAGACCGCAGCGTCTTCGATGGCCATTGCGCCGCCCTGGGCCAGGAATGGCAAGATGGGATGGGCGGCGTCACCCACAAGGCAGGTCGGGCCGTCATGGATCAGGCCCAAAGGCTCAGGATCATACAGGGACCATTGCCGCCAATTCAGGCCGCTGGCAAAGCTTGCATCGAGGGCGCGCGCAATGCGTGCAATGTCGGTGCGCACGAGCTCTGCTGCAATGTCGTGGCCCCAACCGGGCGTGAGTTCGCCACGCCGGGTAATCACCACGATCGCGATCTCGTTGCCGTTGCGAACCGGGTAGTGAACGACGTGGCCATGCGGCGACAGCCACGTGCCTACCGCGTTTTCAGCCATCGGTGCCGGTGCGATTTCACGTGGTACCAGTGTGCGGGCGGCGGTGCGCTTGCTCTCGCCAAAACTCCAGCCAGGGGCGACCGTGCGGCGCAAGGCCGACCAGATCCCATCTGCAGCGATCACACCGCGCGCCTGCAACGTGCGGCCTTGGGCAAGCTGCAAGGTCACGCCGCCAGACGCATTTGACGTCACGTCAGTGACCCGGCTGTCCATTTCAAACGTCACGTCAGGCCGGGCCATCGCAGCAACGGACAGCGCGTTTTGCAAGTCAGCGCGATGGCAAACGAGATAGGGCACGCCAAACCGTTCGCGCATCGACGAGCCCAACGGCAACCGCGACAGAACCTCTCCAGTGGCGCCGTCGCGCGCAATGATCGCCTCTGGTTCGGAAGCTGTGTCCACCACCGCCTGCAAGACGCCCAGGTCAAGCAGGATGCGGGTTGCGTTCGGGCCAAGCTGGATGCCGGCGCCCGCTTCCGACAATTCGGCACGCGCTTCAAGAACGCATGAGCCAACCCCGCGCTGTGATAGCGCAAGCGCCGTGGTCAAACCGCCGATACCGGCGCCGGCTATCGCAATGTCGCTTGGGTCCATGCCCGGTCCATGTCAGCAAGCGCGTGTGCCGGTCGCGTGATGACTGGCCAACGCGCGTCGATCCAAATGCCAAGGCGCGAACGCGCGACCGGCGGGACGTCCGCTGATCGTGCGCGTTGCAGATGACGCCGCCCCCTGTGATCGGGGCGTTAGGCCGCCGCCTCCACATCGTCGCGAACAATGCAGCCCGGCGGCTCGCTCTGCGTTGGCGCGAGATTGGCGTCGTAGACATACAGCGTGGAGCAATACGGGCACAGAACCTGGGTGTCTGAACCCATGTCCAGAAACACATGCGGGTGGTCAAATGGCGCCCGCGCGCCCATGCACTGAAACTCCTTCACCCCGATGACGATTTTTTCAGCGCCCTTGTCGTTGGCAAGGTGCGGCACGAAGCTGTCGGCCATGGGTGGTCTCCTCAAGCGGGATCAGGTCGTGGGATCTTGCGCGGCCGATCGTTTTGCATCAGCCCGCATTGGCGCGGACCATAGATGTGAGCGATCCGGAATGGTAGTGCGACGGGCGGCGGAGAGCCGGCAACAGCAGTGATCTTACAGCGGCCTGGTCGAAGGGAGCGCACTTGTGGCAATGTTTTCATCCGATGGCGTGGAGATCGCCTACATTGACGAGGGCACCGGCGAGCCCATCGTACTGATCCATGGCTTTGCATCCAGTATCGAGGTCAACTGGGTCAGCACGGGCTGGGTACGGACACTTGTCGATGCGGGTCGGCGGGTGATCGCGATCGACAATCGGGGCCATGGCAAAAGCGAAAAGCTCTATGAGTTGAGCGACTACGGTGCGCCACTTATGGCAGAGGACGCGCGCCGACTGCTTGACCATCTCGGCCTGCCGCAAGCCGATGTGATGGGATATTCCATGGGCGCACGGATCACGGCGTTTTTGGCCATGGAACACCCCGACCGGGTTCGATCCGCCGTTTTCGCCGGGCTTGGCATCAACATGGTCCGCGGCATGGCCGGTACCGGGCCCATCGCCCAAGCGTTGGAAGCACCTTCCATCGACGACGTCGCCAACCCAACAGCGCGCACATTCCGCGCATTCGCAGAGCACACTGGAAGCGATTTACGCGCGCTTGCCGCCTGCATCCGATCCGCGCGCGACCCGATCACGCCTGAGGGGTTGGCAAAACTGCAAATGCCGGTCCTGGTGGCGGTCGGCACCGACGACGTCGTTGGCGGCTCCGCGCAGGATCTCGCGGTCATGATCCCCAAGGGTGAGGCCTTCGACATTCAAGGACGCGACCACATGAAAGCCGTTGGCGACCGGACATACAAGGACGCGGTTTTAGCGTTCCTTGCGCGCGTGGCGTGACCTGGCGGCCGCGCCGTTGTCATCGTGTTCTGACACCCAACAACAACCGGCCGGCGAATCAGGCATGGACTGGAACGAGCATACCTGCGGGCAAGTCTGGGAGCGGGCCTTTGAGCGAGAACGGCAGTCCAACATTCACCCCAGCGCACCCTGACTTCGCTGCGGTTGTCCGTGATAGCTTCAGCAAGCAGGGCTTTTTGACGGGTCTTGGCGCAACGTTGGAGACGGTTTCACCGGGCCGTGTTGTCATTGTTCTTCCGTTTAGCGATCGCGTGACGCAGCAGCGGGAATTCTTCCACGGTGGCGCTCTTGGCGCGATCGGCGACAGCGCGGGTGGTTATGCCGCGCTTACGCTTCTGCCGGCAGGCAGCGAAGTGGTCACGGTCGAGTACAAGATCAATTTCGTGCGGCCTGCGGTCGGAAGTTGGGTCCGCGCGGTTGGTCAAGTTCTGCGCTCAGGCCGATCGCTTACGGTTGCACGGATCGATATCGGCACAGCTGTCGGCAATTCGGAAATGGGCGCCAGTGACGGCTTTCAGGACGTGGCCCTTATGCAGGCAACATTCCTGCGCACGGACGCCTAGGGCTGGCGCCGCGACCGGCCAAGCCAACGGTGCAAAGACACGCACCGACGTCGGATCGCCCCAGTTCTCTCGCATTCGGGCCGGATTACAACGCTAGGTTAATCCTACCGATTCACCAGAAAACAGCGTTTATCCTTCATCCTGCGGCTTATGAAAAAGCAATTTCAAACGGCAATTGCGTGCGGCGCTCTCAGCGCCTTTTCCCTGACCGCAGGATGTGGCTTGTCGCCACCCGGTAGCGGCTATGTGGAACGCAATGTGCGCTTGAATGCCATGCCACCGGCTGAAGGCCCGGCGCTAGTTTCGCCGCCGCGCCCGGTGTCGACCGCCCCGGTTGCCAGGCCAGACACGTCCTCAAGACCGCGGCGCCGCCCTCGCCTGGGCGTGCGACACGTGAGCCTGCCGAAACTGACGATGGCAACCATGTATGACGAGCGCGCGTGTTTGCGGGCAGGTCTCGTGCGGCCAGGCCGACATGTCCAGCGTGCATCCGCGCCGGTGCCCTCGCTCAGCCTGTTTACCGGCCGCCGGAGCCGTTGCGGGGCCATTCAACCGTTCACGGTATCCGCCATCGATCACGGACGCGTCGCCCTGCGCCCGGCTGCGACGTTACGCTGCCCGATGATCCCCGCTGTCAACCGATGGATGCGGACGGTCGTGGCGCCGGCAGCGGAGCGGCACCTGGGCACGGCCGTCGTGGCGATGCGCGTGGCGGCTTCCTACGGCTGCCGGACGATCAACAGCCGAAGCGGCAATAAACTGTCGCAGCACGCGTACGCGAACGCACTGGATATCTCGGCATTCACGCTGGCCGACGGTCGCGTCGTGACCGTGAAGCGGGGTTGGCATGGCGAGCGCGGGGAGCGCGCATTCCTGCGCAGTGTCCATCGCGGCGCATGCGACATGTTCACGACCGTGCTTGGGCCAAATGCGGATCGCTTCCACCGTGATCATTTCCATTTTGATCTGGCCAAGCACACAAGCGACGGACGCTATCGCCTTTGTAAATGAGGCAGTTGCGCGGTTTGGTGACTGTTGTCAGGACGTTTGAGATGTTAGACCGTCGCGCGGGTTCGTGAGTGGGCGGATTGGATTTGGTGATGATGGTGATGCGTGGGATGACATTTAATCGGCCGTATCTGGTGCGGTGCACAACGGCGCTTGCGTCAATCGCGGCTATGGTGAGCGCCGCACTGGTGGTTGCTGCCAGCGATGCGCGCGCGGCATCGTTTTTGGGTGAATGGAAACGGCCGAGCACTGGTGCAATCATCCAGCTTTATGCGTGTGGCAATGGGCTTGGCATGCGCGTCGTCGCGTCTAAACTGATCCGGGCGAAGGGCCGGCGGATCATGTGTGGCGCGCGCAAGACCGGTGCGAACCGCTTTGAAGGCAACCTGCTCAATCCCGTCGATGGCGCGACTTACTACGCGATCGTGGAGTTACGGGGCCAGACGCTTACGCTGAAGGGATGCGTACTTGGCGGTCTGTTGTGCAAGCGCGAAGACTGGACCCGCATAAAGTAAGCGCAAAAGGCGTTGCGAATCGTCGAAAGGAAGCGCCTCGCCGTCACGGCGTCACGGCGTTCCGCATACCACACGCTCGTGTTGCGTCATTGACGTTTGCTCTGAACCTTTCGGCGACTGGTGGCAAATGGCTGAAACGGAACACCAAAGTTGTAGAGTTGCGTTCCAGGCTCGGGCGTGCCGGCAAATCGCCCGGTAATTTCACGCAATACTGGCGCTTTGTGTTCGGTTCACCTGTTTGCTGATTTTTTTTCGCCGTTGCGGCGAAAGGCCGTTGTTCACATGCGGGCTTGGCGGTACCCCTGGGGGTGCAGGTGGGCGGCATCCTGTTGGGTCATACTCTCCAAAGGCATAATCCACAGGGCGCTGGAACTGCTGTTTGTGTTTGTCTGTCACAAGGTGCGTCCGATGAAGACGTTTGTTTTTGCAGCCATCGCTGGTCTGCTTCTCCTCGTCACCGGTGCTGCGAATGCCGCGCCGTTCACGCCAAAGCCAGCTCAGGGCCAGTCGCTGGGTTCGGATCTTCTCCAGAAAACTCACGGTGGCACGTACTGCCCTCGCCGCCGCGGCTTCCGCGCGATCGAGTATCATTGCAGCCGCAGCTACAATGGTCACTGCTGCCGTTACGTCCGCCGTGGCCGCCGCGTCACCTCAAGCCGCCGCCGTCGTTGCCGTAATCGCTATGGCCGCTGGCCGGTCCGCACATACTACCGCGGCCGCACGCTGGTCTGCGTCTTTTAAGATCGAAACGCGCCGCCGGTCGCGGCGGTCAGACGTGACGGTAAGCCGGGGTGGTTGGCCGCCCCGGCTTTTCTCGTTCCAGCCGATGCGTTGCTGCAATCAGTAGACGACGACGGAGCGGATGCTTTCGCCAGCGTGCATCAGGTCAAACGCATTATTGATGTCTTCGAGCGCAAGCGTGTGCGTGATCATCGGGTCGATGTCGATCTTGCCATCCATGTACCAATCAACGATCCGCGGGACATCCGTGCGGCCTCTTGCACCGCCAAACGCCGTGCCGCGCCAAACGCGCCCGGTGACCAATTGAAATGGCCGGGTTGCGATTTCCTTGCCGGCCCCGGCAACGCCAATAATGACACTTTCGCCCCAGCCCTTGTGGCAGCTTTCCAGCGCCGTGCGCATCACATCGACATTGCCGATGCATTCAAACGTATAGTCCGCCCCGCCGCCGGTCAGCTCAACCAGATGTGCAACGAGGTCTCCGTCGACCTCCTTGGGGTTGACGAAATGCGTCATCCCAAAACGCTCGCCCCATTCCTTTTTGGTCGGGTTGGTGTCAACGCCCACAATCATGTTGGCGCCAACCATCCGCGCGCCCTGGATCACGTTGAGACCGATCCCGCCGAGGCCGAAGACAATCACGTTGGCGCCGGGCTCGACCTTTGCCGTGTTGACGACTGCGCCAATGCCGGTCGTCACACCACAGCCGATGTAACAGATCTTATCGAACGGTGCGTCCGGGCGGACCTTTGCAAGGGCAATCTCGGGCAGGACGCTGTGGTTGGCGAAGGTGGAACAGCCCATGTAGTGATAAATCGGCTTGCCCTGATAGGAAAAGCGTGGCGTGCCATCCGGCATCAGCCCCTTGCCCTGGGTGGTGCGGATTGCCTGGCACAGATTGGTTTTCGGGTTCAGGCAGTATTCGCATTCGCGGCATTCGGGCGTGTAGAGCGGGATGACGTGATCGCCCGGCTTCAGGCTTGTGACGCCTGAGCCAATCTCGACAACGACACCGGCGCCTTCGTGGCCCAGGATTGAAGGAAACAGGCCTTCCGGATCTGCTCCCGACAGCGTGAACTCATCGGTGTGGCAGATGCCGGTCGCCTTGACCTCCACCAGGACTTCGCCTGCGCGCGGGCCCTCCAGGTCCACTTCCACGATTTCCAGCGGCTTGGCCTTTTCAAAGGCGACGGCTGCGCGGGTTTTCATTGCTCAAGTCCCTCTTTGCCCAAGTGTGATTGGTTCCGCCGGCTGCGCGGTCATGCTGCGATCGACGGCACCTGTGGATGCGGATGCGGCTCAGCGCGCGGATCACCGCGATTATGACACTTTCACGCGGAGGGCGAAATGCAGGCCGCTTCGATCACGGCAATCGAGCTGGGTGCTCATTGGTTTATCGCCCACGGACAAAGCAAAACGGCGGCGCCCGCAAGCACCGCCGTTTGTCGTGGTCTGATTGACTTTGGAACACGCCTGCAAAGGCGTGATTAGCGGCGGCGACGCAGGCCCCAGACTTCGACGCGACCTTCACCGCGCAGGCTGAAACGCGAGCGATATTTTATGCCGATCTGGCGGATGGAACGGCGATTGCCTTTGAGGTCGATCGGCTCGCTCGTTTCGCCGGACGACAAACGCGTGAACAACGGCACTTCCTCAGTCGACCCGTCGCCGTAGGTGATGGTCAAACCATAAATGCGCACGCTGTTGCCGCGAGCCGTCACGCGTATTGCCTGGAACCGGCCGAGCCGGCGCCCGACAGCAAACGTGTCATCGTCGGCGTTGAACATCTGCGCGCGCTGCGCACCCAGCAGGACCCAGCTATCACGAGCCTGGCGACGGCGACGCTCCAGCCAGCGCTCGGAATAATCGCCGAACACCTGCACAAGGCCGGGACGGTCGCCACGTCCGAGAGCGGTGGCGGCGATTTCGATCCGGTCGATGAAGCGTTCGCCCGTCAGCCGGAAAGTCGGCGTCACTGTGTTGCGGCTCACACGGCGTCCGATCGCGAACACGTCTCGATCGCCGTTGCCGTAGACAACGGTCACACGGTCAAGGCGAATGCTGCGATCCAGAACACGCAAAGCAATCGTGCGGAACACACCGCGGTCGCGGCCAACCTCAATGGTGTCGACGCCGCGACGTGCGGACATTTGCGTGGAACCGAACAGCACCTGGCCGACCGGGCGCCCGCGGTTATCCAATTCAGGCGGCGGCGCAAAGCGGGTGGGGTCTAATCGCGGCTCAAAGCGCCCGGTTTCCACCTGCAGATAAATGGCGCTGGCATCATCGGACGGCTCGATCGACACAAGGACCCGTTCGATGTCGACGGGCCGGCGGCTGATTTCGATCACATCAGCAAGCGCGGCACGGCTGCCGCCGCGCAATGTCTTGCCGACGTTGAAACGCTCGCGGAAGCCGCGACCGTAGACCGTTACGGAATTGATCCGCACCACACCCTGACGGGCCGCAAGGCGCAGATGCGTTGCAGGGTCGACGCCCGGTCCGACTGGGATATTCACCGTGGCGTCTCGGGCATCGGCGAAGCGATCACCAGCGACGACAAACTCGATTTGAGGCGCGATTGACTCTGGCTGCGCGCCGAACACCTGGATGCGGGCCTCTTGGCGGCGGCGGATTTCAGGGTCGATTTCAAAGATGATCCGCCGGATAAAACGCGGGGCGTTACCATCCAAATCGGCTGCCGGCGAGAACTCGCCACGGCGGATCCGGCTTCGCACGCGAATGCGCTGGCGATCGCCATTGCCGAACACAATCGTTGCTGCACGTATGAAGACATCGGCATCTTGCGCGCGCACGCGCAGGCGCTCGAAACGTCCCGCGTCAGAACCAATCCGCAGTGAAACGTTGGTATCCCTGCCCGAATAGGTGATCGTGCCGATCGGATCGAAACCGCGCAGGGCGCGAGAGGCGTCGCGCTGAGCGGATGCTGCCGTCGCAAAGCCAAGGCAAAGCAATGCGAACGCAGCAACGTGAATAAATGTACGCAAGGGTTCCTCCTAACTGTGCGGCTGGTGACAGGCGTTCCGTCGGCCGTGGCGGTGCCCGTGTGGGCCATTTGGCCTGATCTCGCTGGGATGATCCGGTTGGCCCGAGCCGATCGGCCACGCGTCCCGGGTCCGCATCCTTGAGTTCATGCGGTTGCGGGAAGCTGCCCGTTCGCTGTCACACAACGCGCTCCTCGTAGCGCTTTTAGGCGTGGCATCGTGCGCACCGCGTCGCACACGGCACGCGTCAACCAGCGTTGCGACGTCGGCTGACAGTCAAACGTAACGCGCGGAGAAGACCAAATCACGACAATGGGTCTAACGGGAGCGTGCAAAGGCCCATCAGCAAGCGGCTTGCCCTATCGCCGGGTCAGTATCGGCCCCAGACCTGGACAATGGCAGCGCCATTATCGGCGGCTTTGGGGTCGAAAAACTGCGACCGGTAACGCGTGCTGAGCGACTGCACGTCGCCGTTGCGGGCATTGATCGCGATCGGTCCCCATGTGCCGTCGGCTGCAATGCGCGCACGCACGGGGATGATCTCACTGCGGCCGTCGCGATACCGAATGCTGACGTCGGTCATGACAATCGCCCGGTCGGCGACGCGAATGCGCAAGGACCGCAACTGGCCCTGTCCGGCGGGAATGCGCACCAGATCGCTGTCGACCGACAAAAATCCCGCCGAATGCGCGCCAAGGAGGACCCAGCCGTCATTCTGTTTCGCCCCGTCGCCGTTGGGTCCAAGCCAGTCATCCGGGCGCTCCGCCAGCAATTCAATCCGGGCCCGGGCCCGCATATTCGCGGGCTGCGGTTGGTAGGCGACGTTGACATTCGCAATGGCGCGCGGGCGGTCGAAAGCAATCCAGCCAGTCTGGGTGCCTTTCGCGAATGGCAGATCGAGCGCAACGGTTTTTTGGCCGCCGTCAGCAAATGAAATTTCAAGCGCCTTTATTTCGAGATTGTTTTCCAGAATCCGCAAACGCATGCGCTGGAATAATCCCAGATGCTTGCCGGCCGGCAAGACATCGCGGTCGAGCCCGAGGCCGACACGGCGCGCGCCCAACAGCAAAATCCCTGACTGTTCATCTGCAATCGCGTTCAGGATCGATGCTTTCGACACGGGAAGCGCGACCGGTGCGGTCGAGGCCGGCTGAGCGGAGCGGGTTGTCACCAAGGTCTCAGAGGTCGCGTCGGGCTGCGCGGCCGCGGCATTATCCGCAATCGCACGCTCTGGCGCCTGTTGCGGTCTGACGCTTACGGGCCGGCGTTTTGGCAGCGGCGGTCCTGCCGCAATGCGGGGCGCACCATCTGGCGCCTGGGCATTGTCTACAACCGGCTCAGGTGTCGGCGCGGTCTGGCCCGCGACAGGGGGCTGTGCCGGGGGCTGTGCCGGGGGCTGCTTTGGCGGCACTTCTTTGGCTGGGCGGGGAAGGCGCCGGCCTATGCGGGTCTGGTGGGCAATGATCTGTAACAGCGCTACCGGGCCAGCGCTTGTTGCAGGATCAATGGTCAGCTCCATCGACGTGATAAATCGGTCTTGCGGACTTGGATGGATCACGCGCGTGCGCTGGCCCGCCTCAAGCGTGATGGGGCGGCGCTCGTCGTAAACGGTTCCGTCGGCGTAGATCAGCCGGATGTTGCGGATGGCCAAGCGCCCGGATCGCGCGCGCACGCGAAGACCCCGGATCGCACCTGGCGCCTGACGCAAGTCGATCATATGCCGTGTTTTGGCGACCGGGACGGGTTCGGTCTTTTGCAGATACAGAAATTCCCCATCGCGCTGCGCGGTCGCCGGTGTGCACAGCGCAACGCCAAGCACGGCAAACCCGAGAAGCGGTCGCAGGATCATGACGCGCACTCCAAATGGTAAGGTTCGAACGGGAACCAACCGCGGCCCGGCGTCCCAAAATGACGAAAATGTTTGTAACTGGAAAGGCTTATCGGCCGGTTGATCAAGTTGCGGCCGCAACCGGCCTTGACGCCGGTGCGCAATGGCCACGCCTTTCGCGCCGATCCGGCAAGAGGCAGCCGGCGCTGCATATTGCGCAAGCCTTGAGCCGGCGCCGCACGGTCGCAGGATGCGTGACGCGTTGCTGCTCGCACGATACAGTCTGCGCCGTGAGACGAAACGTCGAAACAGCGAACATGACGCCGGACAAAGCGGCGCGATGGGAGGATTTGGAATGGGTGCTGAGGCGGTGGCGGCAAGCATGACGCGGAATGCAGACGGTATCGCAACCGCCGTCGATATTCTCCGGCAGCGTTTTGGCGAGCGGCTGCAGACCGGCGAGGCGATCCGCCGGCAGCATGGCCATACCCTGACCTGGATTGAGAACCAGCCGCCGGATGCCGTCGTGTGGGTGAATACGACCGAAGAAGTCGCTGATATCGTCCGGATCGCGCGCGATTATCGCGTTCCGATTATCCCGTTTGGCGCCGGCACGTCGCTTGAGGGCCATGTGAACGCACCGATCGGCGGCATTTCGATCGACTTTGCGAACATGAACAAGGTGCTTGAGGTCAACGAGCGCGATCTGGATTGCCGCGTTCAGGCGGGCATCTCACGCAAGGATCTCAATGATTATTTGCGGGATCAAGGCTTGTTCTTCCCGATTGATCCCGGCGCGGAGGAAGCGACGCTCGGCGGAATGGCCGCGACACGGGCTTCGGGCACCAACGCGGTGCGCTACGGGACCATGCGCGAAAATGTGTTGAGCGTGACCGCCGTGATGGCGGATGGCGCGGTTATCCGGACTGGCGGGCGCGCACGCAAATCGTCGGCTGGGTACGACCTGACACGCCTGCTGGTCGGATCGGAAGGCACGCTGGGCGTGATCACCGAACTGACCCTCCGCCTGCATGGTGTCCCAGAGGTGATCTTAGCGGCTGTCTGCCCGTTTGAGACGCTTGAGGGGGCCTGCAGTACGGTTATCCAATCGATCCAGCTCGGGCTTGGCGTCGCGCGGATGGAACTGCTTGATGAAATGCAGATCCGCGCAGTCAATACCCATTCCAAGACCTCGTTTGAGGAGCGGCCCACCCTTTTCCTGGAGTTCCACGGCACGACCGTTTCTGCCAGGGACCAGGTCGATCAATTCAAGGCGCTTGCCGAAGAAGAGGGCGCGATCCGCTATGACTGGGCGGAGCGCGAGGAGGACCGGCGCCGGCTTTGGAAGGCACGGCACGACGCCTATTGGGCGGTGCGCTCAACCTGGCCCGGAAAGGACGTGCTGGCTACCGATGTGTGTGTGCCAATTTCGCGACTTGCCGAATGCGTCCTTGAGACCAAGGCCGATATTGATCGCAGCGGGCTCATCGCGCCGATCGTGGGCCATGCCGGAGATGGCAATTTCCACACAGCGCCGGTGTTTGATTTGTCGAATGCCGCTGAGCTTGAGGCCGTCCGCGGATTTCTGGGACGCCTTGCGGATCGTGCGATCGCGATGGAGGGCACCTGTACCGGTGAGCATGGGATCGGTCAGGGCAAGATCAAATATCTGGAGCCGGAACACGGGACGGCAGTCCAGGTCATGCGCCAGATCAAGACGGCGCTCGATCCTCTCAACATCATGAACCCAGGCAAGATTTTACCGGCTGTGGAGTGATGTCGGCCGATCGGCCCCGGTCAAGAGCAAGACGTTTGCGTCCAGGCCGGGCGGATTTGAGGTTGCGCGCGCAACCTGGTTGGACGATCGCGTGAACGGATTGTCAGGCAAACGGGGGTACGGTCAGTGCGCGCCGCGATTTTGCGCGGCAGCCACCTGAAAGTCCCATTCCATGGTCGTCCGCGTAAAATCGACAAAACTGCCGAAAGGCCTTTTCTTTGCCGCCGCTGGTGGCGTGCTGATCCTCATGACTGGCGTTTTCGCAATTCGCCATCACGTCATCCGGCCGGAGACAAGCCAGTGCGCCGAACGGGCAGCCAGCGCAGAGCGCCTCCCGATCCGCGATAACGGTGCGACCCCGTTCACCGTCGCCGACCTTCAAGCATCGTTCAGTGAGCAAGAGTGGGGCCTGACCGAGCACGGCGCGATCATTGCGCGCGACGGTGATCGCAAAACCCTTGCGTTGAAAATCGCGCTTGCGGCGGGTGCAGAAGAAGGCGGCACGGCGCAAAGACCGGGCAGTGGCGCCGGTTTCGTGTGGGTGCCTGGCCTGCTGCGCGATGCAGAGACGGCCTGCTTAACCTATGCGTTGCGGCTTGATGCGCCTTTCCCGCCCGGTGGCGTGATCAAATTGCCTGGTTTGACGATTGCAGCCGATCGTAAAGCAACGCCGGACGAGACCGCAGACGCCGAACAACCTGACGACGGCACAGAGCCCGAACCCCGCGACAAGGCAGCAGAACCGCAAGAACCCGTTGAGCCCGAACATCGCGAGATCACCTTGCGGATCGGGCGGGACCGGGCGGTTCGCGTTGCGGTTGCCGGGACCGAGTTGACCCGTGTGCGGTGGTTTGGCGCGCTGCGTAAGGGCGAAACCTATCCAACGAACCGTTGGGTGCAGGTCTCGCAAGAAGTTGTCCTCAATTCGCCCGGCCAGGCCGACGGCGCCATTCGCGTCTGGCTCGATGGCCGATTGGTGCTCGAACACAAGGGCCTTGCGTTGCGCCGCCAGCAGGAAAGCCGCATCAAGAACGTCCTGGCGCGGGTTCATTTCGTCGACAGCGACGACAAATGGGTCGCAGCGCCCAAAGCCACGGCCGTTGCGTTGACGCCGTTCATCGTCCGCCGCTGAGCGCGCGGCCGGACGTGCCCGCGTGCGGGTTTGGGGCGTGAAGCCGACTGGATGCGACATGCATTAACGGCGATCGATCGAGATCATTTCAGGTTCGCTTGCGCTCACTGCCATGATCCCGGTTTTGAGGGTTGCTGCATCTTTCAGTTCATTTGATCCGTAAGCATCCGGCGAGCCGGGATAAGCTTCAAACAAGATCGTCTGCGCGACGTGCCAGATCGTCCAGCAGGCTTTCATCAACGGCGATGCCGTCGCGCGCAGCAGCTTCTCGCAGGCGCGCGCGACGCCCACCCGGCAGACGCGCCTCGCCGTTGTCTTGAAAACCGGCGGCGACGTCTTCGATGCGCTGGAGGACGCGTGCCCGGCCAGCAAAAGCGTCGGGGTCAACGGCGATCAAGAACTGGCCGACACCCGGCGGTGCCCCGTCACCATCGAAAAACGAGGTGGCCTCTGTCGACAGGTGTGCACCGGCCAGCGTCACCGCCAGCAATTCGACCATGAGGGCCAGCGCAGCCCCTTTCGCGCCGCCGATCGGCATCAACGTTCCGGCCAGGGCAGCTTTCGCGTCCGTCGTCGGCCTGCCATCGGCATCCACCGCCCAGCCTTCTGGTATCGGTTCGCCCTTTTGGGCAGCGGTCAGAATTTTGCCGCGGGCTACCTCGCTCAGCGCAAGGTCAACGATGATTGGCGGACCTGACGAGCGCGGCGCTGCGAAAGCAATCGGGTTCGTCCCAAACAGGGCGCGCGCACCGCCTGTTGGGGCTATCGCCTTGGGCGTGTTGGCGAAAAACATCGCAAGCAGGCCCTGGTTGGCAAGCGTCTCAACATGCAAGCCAACCGCGCCGGCATGGTTCGACCGGGTGATTGCAACAGCGGCGATGCCGGTCTCGGCGACGGCGGGCAGGACCGCTGACAAAGCGCGCTCGATCGCGGGATAGGCGAAACCGTTGGCCGCATCGACCATGATCGATCCGGGCCGCACCTTGCGCACCACCGGCTCGGCAAATCCATCGACTTTTCCTGACTTTGCCTGCGCCGTATAACTTTCCACGCGCGACAGGCCGTGGCCTTTTTGACCGTCGATTTCCGCCTGGACGAGGGCGTGCGCGACACTTCGTGCATTCGCCTCAGACGTCCGCGCGGCGACAAATGCGCGTGCGACAAGCGCCCTTAGGTCATCAACGGCTATCGTGCGCTCGGGCATGGCATTCGTCCTCTCAACGTCGCATGGATGCTTCATGCAGGCTGCGGCCCGCAACCTCGCACAGATCATAGCCGATGGCGTATATCCGCTTCACGGCTTGCAGCCCATCTGCGACAGTTACGGCCCGATTATCGCAGCGTCAGGCCAATCTGGTGTACCGGTTTCAACCGGCCTGCAGACCTGTCGCGGATACCCGGATTGGCATTGCAGTGCCGACGCAGATTGAGTGAGGAGACGCGCGCTTTGACACGGACGCGACAGCGCACACTCGACCCAAACGACCTCGGCGCATTGTGCCGGTATTTGGCCAGGACATTGAATGCCAGTTCGGTCCTGATCCCGCGGATCGAGTTGTTGTCAGGCGGCGCCGTTCAAGAGAACTGGTCGCTTGACGTTGAGGTCGTTGAAGGCCCCAAAGCCGGGTTGCATCGCTGGGTCCTGCGCACCGATGCCGCTGCTCGGCTGCCGGTGAGCTTGGACAGGCCTGGCGAATTCGCGGTCATTCGCGCCGTGGAGCAAGCCGGCGTTCGCGTGGCCGAACCGATCCTGGAATGTGAAGAAGCCAGGATCATCGGCGCGCCCTTCGTTATTCAGGCGTTCGTTGGCGGAAGCGCGCAAGCTCGCAAAATCGTGCGGTCCGATACCTTGCCGCAATTCGGCGATGGCCTTGCGCGCGCGCTTGCTGGCGAGCTTGCAAAAATCCACTCCATTCGGCCCGGGCTTGAATGGTCCGAAGCGCTTTCGTTTTTGCCGCAACCGCTGTTGCCGCCCGCGCGCTCTGAAGTTGCGCGTTTACGCAATATGCTCGATGGCGCGGGAGAGGCGCGGCCCGCGCTTGAATACTGCCTGACTTGGCTTGACGCCCATGCCCCGCAGTGCGTTTCACAGACCCTTGTGCACGGCGATTTCCGTACCGGCAATTACCTGGTCGCCAATGGAACGCTCAGCGCCATTCTCGATTGGGAGTTTGCCCATTGGGGTGACCCGATGGAAGACATTGGCTGGTTCTGTGCCCGGTGCTGGCGATTTGGGAACGATGCCAACGAAGCCGGCGGCATTGCCCCACGCGACGTTTTTCTAGACGCCTACGAAGCGGCGCGTGGCCTCACCATCGATCGCGCGGCCGTTGCGTATTGGGAGATTTTGGCGGCTGCGAAATGGGCCGCAATTGCCGTGTTGCAAGGCGATCGTTTCCGATCAGCCGGCGAAGATGCCATCGAGCTTGTTCTCACGGGTCTGATGCCGCCAGAAATGGAGCTCGATGCCTTGCTGGAAATCGAAGCCTATGAAAAGGCCCTCGCGCAATGAGCAAACGACGGATTTCTGCAGAAACGCTGATACAGAGTGCCATTGACACCTTGCGTGGCGACATTCTCCCTGTCGTACCGCGCGAACAGCGTTATCCAGTTGCAATGATCGTCAGCGCTTTGGCAATTGCCAAACGGGATATCCTCACCGACGGCGATGGCGCGCTGTGGGATTTGCTCGACACGGTTTACCCAGACGGCGACGGCACAACTGAGCGGCTTGCGCAGGATATCCGCAGCGGCGCGGTCAGCGACGGTGCGCCGCCGGATTTACGCGCCCAGCTCAAAGCCAGCCTGGTTGGCGAATTGCGGGTGCGCAATCCAAGCTTTCTCAAATCACGCGGGATTTCGGGATAATCTCGTGTTCCTGTTGTCTCCGACACTTGGACGAGCGGGTGCTGCAAAGGGAACCAAGTGTCGGAGACGGAACACCAGCTGGACTGATTAAAAATAAGACCGTAACGGCGTAATAAAAAAACAAAAAGCAGTGCTTGCACACTGTGGAGGGAACAATGAACTGGGATCGTCCGGAGCTGGCAAAACAGCCTGCCAATTACGTGCCACTCTCGCCAATCAGCTTTCTCAAGCGCGCTGCACAGGTTGCACCCGACGCCATTGCCGTGATCCACGCAGATCGCCAATTCACTTATCGCGAGTTTTATGCGCGATGCCGGCGGTTTGCGAGCGCGCTATCGCGTGCCGGCATCGGGCGCGGCGATACGGTCGCGATCCTTGCCAGCAATGTCCCTGCCTTGCTGGAAGCGCACTATGCGGCGCCCATGATCGGCGCCGTCCTGAACCCGATTAACATCCGCCTTGACGCCGCAGCGATTGCGTTTTGCCTGAACCATGGCGAGGCCAAGCTGTTCTTATGTGATCGTGAATTTCACGGGACCATTCGCCCCGCTTTGGCGCTGTGCGAGAATGCTCCCCAAATCGTCGATATTGCAGATCCAGAGAGCGCCGAGGCGCCGGAAATTGGCCCCGTTGAGTATGAGGACTTTCTGGCGACGGGCGATGCGGATTTTGAATATGCGGGCCCGATCGATGAGTGGGACTCTATTTGCCTGCTTTATACATCGGGCACGACGGGCAACCCGAAAGGTGTGGTGTACTCTCACCGCGGGGCTCATTTGAATGCACTAACAAATGCGCTCACATTCGGGCTTGATCATCGCTCGACTTATTTGTGGACGCTGCCGATGTTCCATTGCTCGGGTTGGACGTATACCTGGGCGGTGACAGCGGCGCTGGCCACGCACGTATGTTTGCGCAAAATCGATCCAGCGCGCATTTTTCAACTGATTGAGCAACATCGCGTTACACATATGTGCGGCGCGCCCATCGTGCTCAACATGATGGTGCATGCCCCAGCGCAGGCGCGGCGGCCCCTCCCAGTGCGCACAAAGGTGATGACCGGAGGTGCGGCACCGCCTTCGGCTGTGATCGCCAACATGGAATCGCTCGGCTTTGAAGTGCTGCATGCTTACGGCACCACCGAGAGTTACGGCCCTTCTGTGGCGTGTCTGCCGCAAGCGGCTTGGGACGATTTGCCCGACGCAGATCGCTTTCAGTTGATGGCGCGCCAAGGCGTGCCACATGCCCTGATCGACAGCATGATTGTTGCCGACCCCGCCACCTGCGCGCCACTTCCGCAATCGGGTGATGAACTTGGCGAAATCCTTCTTCGCGGCAATACGCTTATGAAAGGCTATCTCAAAAACCCAGCCGCCACCGCCTCTGCCTTTGCTGGAGGATACTATCACTCGGGAGATTTGGCGGTTTGGTATGAGGATGGCTATTTCGAAGTCAAAGATCGATCCAAGGACATTATTATCTCTGGCGGTGAAAACATTTCGTCACTGGAAATTGAAGAAGTTCTGTATCGCCATCCCGCCGTCATGGAGGCAGCCGTCGTGGCGAAGCCTGACGAGACGTGGGGCGAGACGCCTTGTGCGTTCATAACCTTGAAAGACGGCGTTGACGAGATCGGCGCTGAGGACATCATCGCGTTTTGTCGCGCGCACATGGCGCGATATAAAGTACCCCGCGCAATTGTTTTCGGGCCGCTTCCAAAAACATCAACCGGGAAAATCCAAAAGTTTGAATTGCGCGCGCGTTTCAACGAGAGTTGATCGCGCCTGCGCGTTGACGGTCAATACTGCCGGCCATACCGTTCCGCGACGAGCTGCAAACAACCCAGCACAGGTGACGAAATGTCAAACGCGAAAACCGACGAACTCCTGCAAAATAATTCTCGGTATGCGGCGGGCGACGCATTGCATACGTCATCGCACCCCGGCGCGCAAAAAATCCAACCGGCAGCGCACGTCGCGGTCGTTGCCTGCATGGACGCGCGGATGGACGTGGAAGATCTGCTCGGCCTGCAAACCGGTGAGGCGCATATCATCCGCAATGCGGGCGGCGTGATTACCGATGATGCGATCCGCAGCCTTGTGATTTCGCACCATCTGCTGGGGACCACCGAGATCATGGTCATCCATCACACGAAATGCGGGATGCTTGCGTTTAGCGATGATCTCTTGACGGCCGGGCTGGAAGGCGATGATGCAGCCGTTCAAATGCTCTCACAGGCAACCGGGCGCACCTTTCGCGGCTGCAACGCCCATGCTGCGCACCCGGCTGCATTCCATGCCTTCCGCGGCGCGCCCGAGCCGTTGGATACGGCGCCGAACGAAACGAATTTGGAGCGTTTGGCCTGGGACGTGCGCCGCGGCATTTCGGCAATCAAGAACCATCCGTGGATCCCGGCCGAAGGGCCGCATGCCGTTACCGTGCGCGGCTTCATCTATGACGTCGACACCGGCAAGCTTGACGAAGTGAGTTATCCTGGCCCGATGGGAAGCATTGGCTAAAATGAAAAGCCGGCTGCAAAAGTGAGGCTCATCGAAAAAGAGAGCGGGCACCGTGGCCCGCTCTGACGGTTTGAATTCAAAAGACTCGCGTGAGCACGTCAGATATCGACGACTTCGCCACGGGCGGGATAGTTGCGCGCGAGAACAAAATCGAGCGCCTTTTCGATCTCGGCAAATTGCGGCCGCGCGAACGGCATCGTCTGCACGCTTCCAAAGTAGAGCGTCTGGTCCGGCTTGATCAGAAACAGGCCAGGCTCCACGAAACGCTCAGGCTCCTCGACGCCAGCCGACGTTTTGCCGTTGCTCGACGAGACGTAAAGCCCCCAATTGCGGCCCTGCGCAAGCGTCAGACCGTAAGCGAGCGGTAGGCGATCGAGCCCCCAATCGGCTTTCGTCTGTTCGGCTCGCTCCTGGCTGTCGCTTGAAATTGCGACTGGGGCGACGCCGAGCTTGTCAAATGTTTCCAGCCGGTTCTGCAGGTCGTTGAGATAGCCTTTGCAGATCGGGCAGTGCAGTCCGCGGTAGACAACGGCCATCGTGAAAGCGGCCGGTTTTTGCTCCGACAGCGTCCAGGTGCCGCCGCCAACGAGAGGCAGGCTGACGTCTGGAACGGATTGGCGCGGCATAAGCGGTGTGATTGCCATGGTGATTGATCTCCAATGTTGGCCATGTGATCGGCCAACGAACCGGCCCGTTGCGGGGATCGTCCAGATTGTCGCACATCTACGTGATCGCGCAGCGGCGGCCGCAGAAACGCAGCCTGGGCCGACGGCTTGCTGCAGTTTGGATTGTGCTCGTGTCACGGCATGCGTTGCTGGTTTTCAACGCCAAGGAGAAACAGGCGACGTCATGCGCCAAATTCTTTACAATCGCGCGAATCATTTTCGCCCGCAGTCTTGAAATTTGTGGGTTGCCTTGTTTTCTTTATGGCACGCGGCCCGCCCCACCTTCCCCCAAGACGCGCGGCTGCGACGCGCCCGCGGCCCCCTCCCCCCAGGCCGCGGGCGGTATTGGCGCGGTCGGTGGCGGGTGCGTTGCGGTCGTGGGATTTTAGGCCGCTTTTGAAAAATTCTGCGTTGGAGCGCATATCGCGGCGTCGACGCTGGCTGCGTGGCAGGGCCACCAGTTGGCGGCCCTGCGTGTGATTGTTTTCGCCGCGATGGCTTCGGCCGCGATTGCTAATCAGTCGGCCGACGTCTTCATGATGAAGGGGTTGCCGCCGCCAGGGCCGTTATTGATCCAGACCGATTTTGTCTGGAGATATTCGTTGATGGCATCAGCGCCGTTTTCGCGGCCGAGGCCGGACTGCTTGTAGCCGCCGAAAGGCATCGTGAAGCTGACGGCGCGGTAGGTGTTGACCCAAACCGTGCCGGCGCGGATGCGCTTGGCCATGGTGGTTGCCCGCTTGACCGACTGCGTCCAGACACCGGAGCCGAGACCGTAGACTACGTCGTTGGCGATTTCGGCTGCGTGGTCTTCGTCCTTGAACGTGATCACCGACAGAACCGGGCCGAACACCTCTTCCTGGGCGATGCGCATCTGATTGTTCACACCATCGAAGATCGTCGGTTGCACGAAGTATTTGCCGCCGCCCATGTCGGGTCCGGCCGGGCCGCCGCCGAGAACGCATTTCGCGCCTTCGCCCTTTGCCACGTCGATGTAGCCGAGGATCTTTTCGTACTGCGGCGGCGTGGTCACCGGGCCGACCTGCGTCTCGAACTCCATCGGGTTGCCGAGCTTGGCTGTCTTGGCCATGGCCACAAGTTTCTCCACGAATTCATCGTGGATGCTCTCCTGCACAAGCAGGCGTGAACCGGCGATGCAGGTCTGGCCCGTTGCAGCGAAGATGCCGGAGATCGCACCGGACACCGCGTCGTCCAGGTTGGCGTCGTCAAACACCACGTTGGGCGACTTGCCGCCGAGTTCGAGCGAGATCTTCTTGAACGTCTGCGCAGCCAGAGATGCCACCCGGGCGCCGGTCGCCGTGCCGCCGGTGAACGCGATCTTGGCGACCTTTGGATGGGCGACCAGCGGCTCGCCGGCCTCCTGACCATAGCCCGTGACCACGTTTACAACGCCCGGCGGAACCTCAGCGGGTTCGATCACGAGTTTCATGAATTCCAGCAGCGAGGCGGACGTGTATTCGGACGGTTTGATCACGGCCGTGCAACCGGTCGCGAGCGCCGGCGCAAGTTTCCAGCCGACGAGAAGTAGCGGCGAGTTCCATGGAATGATCATGCCGCAGACGCCAACCGGTTCGCGCAGCGTGTAGGCAAAGTGGTCGGGCTTATCGACCGGAACCACATAACCGTGAATCTTATCGGCGAGGCCCGCGTAGTAATAATACCATTCAGGCAGGTATTTGAGCTGAGCGCTCATTTCGGAAATCAGCTTGCCGTTATCCTGGACTTCGATCCGTGCGAGGTGGTCGGCGTGCTGTTCGATCAGGCCAGCGATCCGGCGCAATAACTTGCCGCGCGCGGTTTGCGTCATCTTTGGCCAGGGGCCGGTCTCAAACGCGCGGTGGGCTGCGGTGACGGCGCGCTCAACGTCCTGCGCATCGCACTGCGGGATTTCAGCCCAAGCTTCACCCGTATAGGGATTGCTCGTCTGGAAGCGGCGGCCGGAGGCGGCGTCAACCCACTGGCCGTCGATAAAGGTTTGATAGGTTTTCAAGCTGGCAACTGCGTCTTGCATGGAATCCTCCGCATCTGCTGCCGCGCTCGGTATGTCCCGATGTCTGTTGTGCGGCAGCTCCGCCCCAAGCAAAAGCGCGCGGATGGCGAGCGTCAAGTGGGCCCGCCGCATGCCAGGCCGGCGCTTGTGCGCAAAATGTCGTGCAAGTCTGGGCACGCGCTTGGATGGGGACATCTGGCCAAGCGCGGCGGTTCAGCGGTGCGGACGGATGCCGCCTCAGCTTCCAAGGGACAGTTTGAAACCCGCCGCGATTGCCTCGTTTTCGGAGCAGAACCAGCGGTCGCCGCGGCGCTCGTAGACCCGTGCGCGCCGATAGAGTGGATCATGCGGCATCATGTAGGTGCTTTGCCCGCGCCGGCCGCGCCCCTTGATCGGGCAGCCTTTGGGGGCCGCCTTGGCCGCGCGCGCCCACGCAGCATTGCGCACGTCGGTGGGCGCCGTGTTCTGAGCCCGCCAGACGCCCTTCTTTGCCGCGCGCGCGGCCTGAAAAGCGGCTGCATAACTGCCCCCGTCGGGAAACACGTAGCCGTCGCTCGCAAGTTGCTCTGCCAGATCGTTCTCGCCAATGCGGCAACGGGTTCGCGTGCGGCCGGCGGCGTCGGGCGAAGCTGCGTCGCATGTCACAACCGAACGGCCTGTGATCCGGCGCAGGGCATCACGCGCGGCAATGCCACAGCCGTAGGTCCGACGGCTGGACGGGCGACGGCGGCAGCGCTGGATCAGCTCAGGCGCATCGATCCCAGTGAGCACGATCCGCTTTCCATCAACGATCATGGTGTCGCCGGACAAAGCCCTGGCGCGGCCGGTGATGGGTTTGGCGGGCGGCGCAAAGAACGAGGGTGCTTGAACCGAGCGTGTGGCCGCAAACAGGGAGGTCCAAGGTGCGCGACCATTGCTGATCAAGAGAGCGCAGATCGTGACAATACCGATACCGGCAAGAGCCGCCCCCCAGTGCTTCCGCGGCCATGGGACGGCCGCGATCGCGCGACCGAGCGGGGCAGCAGGCTGGAGCCGCGTCTGCCACGTCGACCCGCGCAGTTCGCGATTGAGCTGCCGGCCGAGCCAATGCAGCGACGCGCTTGCCAGAGCAAGCGCACCGCGCGCGGTCGACTTGGCTCTGGCGCCCAGGGCCCGGCCGCCACGCCCGGCCGCACTGCCAAGCGCATCGGCACTCTTGCGGGCCCCATCAACCGAAGCCTTCTGGATCTTTTCGAACTCCGCTGCGGCCACATTTTTGGCCTCGTCGATGCGTTTGCGGCGTTCATCCCGGCGCAGCTTGATCGTTGTGCGGACATGACGGTGCCATTCGAAATCGTCAGTTCGTCGTCGCCGCCAGAACATGACACGCCCCCGTCTCGCGTTTGAATTGCGGTTTCATGGTGCCTGGATAAATGCCTAAAGACCGGCGTGGCTCGGGCCGTTTCTGGGGCACCGCAATGCCGGCAAAAACGGTGCGCGATCCGTGCGCGTGCGCCGTTC
Source organism: uncultured Hyphomicrobiaceae bacterium (assembly GCA_964579305.1). Lineage (GTDB taxonomy): Bacteria > Pseudomonadota > Alphaproteobacteria > Rhizobiales > Hyphomicrobiaceae > JBCBWG01. Next base: position 14,402 of record CAZOGY010000015.1, on the reverse strand, counting down.
TCAGCGGCCGCCGAGCCGCGTGCGCCAAACCCGAACTGTCCCGTCCGCGCCAGCCGTCAGCAATTGCGCGCCATCCGGCGTCACCACCATTCCATTGACGCCAACGCCCTTGGAGCCAAGCGTCCGGATCGGACTGCCGCGCCGCATATTCCAAAGCCGCACGCGACCGTCCTTGCTTGCACTGGCGAGCACGTCACGCCCACCAATGAACGCCAGCGCAGTAATCGCGTCGTCGTGGGCCCGCAAGCGGCGCAGGCGTCGGCCGCCGTCGCCCGACCACAGACGCAAGCCTCCAGCCAGGTCACCTGAGGCCAGGCGCTCATAGTCGGAACTGATCGCGATACTGGTCACAAAATCGCCGTGCACGCGCTTGCGGGTCGTGCGCAGTGACAGCGTCGAAAGGTTCCAAATCCGCAACGTCCTGTCTGCGCCACCGCTTATCAATAGGCCGGCAGACTTGTTGACGGCCAGCGATTGCACCGGATTTTCGTGCCCCTCAAAAATGTGTAACGGACGTTGTGGATTGGCGAGATCCCAAAGCGTGATGGACCAGTCATGGGCGGCGACTGCGATGCGCTCGCTGGCGTCGTCGATAAAGGTGACGTCCCATATGCGCGCCTCATTCCGCTTGATGTGAACCACACGTTCGCCGCTGACCAGGTCCCAGACCGCAAGATCACCCTCCGCATGGCCGGTCACGGCGCGGCTGCCGCGCGTCGAAAGTGCGGTCACAGGTCCATAGTCGTGGGCAATTTCACGCGACAGGCTGCCCCACGTCACGCTCCAGACTTTCAGTGTGTTGTCTGCGCCCGTCGTGACGATCGAGCGGCCATTTTGACCAAAAGCAATTTGGGACACACCGCCGGCATGGGCGTTGAACTGGCGCTCCAGCAAACTCGGGATCGAGGCGCTTGTGGTCTTCGCAGTGCGTTGGGTCAGATAGGTCGGCAGCGACTGTTGAAGTGATACGGCGCCGGCGGCAATCAGCGCACCGAGCACCAATTTGAAAACAACGCTTCGCCATTTGATGCCCGTGCGCCAATTCCGGCGAACCCGGGGGGGCTTGCGTTCAGCGGGAAGTTGCTCGATCGCGGCGATCGCCTGCAGCGCGCGGCCGGCCGGCGGCGTGGGCGGGCGAGAGGTGCGCCCGAATTGTCCGCCGGCGGCGGATTGGCGTCCAACAGGCTCATCCGCCATTGCGGACTGTGGCAGCCCAGCGCCAGCTGTTGCGGCGACCGGTGATGCCGCCGCCTCGCGCAGCACGGCACCGGCGTTTTCGGAAATCTGCCTCCAGCTATCGCGCAGATAGCCAATGCCGCGGCGCACGTAAGGCGCTTTCGGGCCCGGCGCGGCCGGCCGGCGCGGAGCCGTATTGCGCATGGCCACTGCGCTGGCGACGGCTTCGGCCTGGGCGGTTGAAGTCAGAGCGGCTTGCGTGTCTGCGCCGTGCCCGGCTGCTGCGCCGGTCGCGCCGCCTTCGCGTCCGCGACGAAGCCTCGACATGAGACCGCCACGCCGAAACCCGGTGCCGGATTGTTGCCGCTTGGCCTGGTTGCGCGGCGTGAACTGCGGTGGCCGCGGCTTCGGCCGGGCGCCAGGCTGTGCAGCGGATTTGTCAGCATGTGCCGTTGAAGCGCGATTGCGCCCAAATGCAAAAAAGCCACCCGGTGCTTCGCTCGGGGTGAGCGGACGTGTGGCCGCGGCATTGCCCGAAGCGAGCGGCTCTGGAGCCGGGTCTGCCGCAGCAGCGCCATCGCCAGCAACGGTGCCCGCGACTGGTCTGGCGGCTTTGCCCGCGAAAAGGAGGGCGCGCCACGCCGCAACGGTTTGCGGGCGCTGCGCGATGTCCAGGGCGAGTGCCTGATCAATGGCATCGAGGAAGGCGGGCCGGAAGGCGCCCAGTGCAGCATCACCCGCGGGGCGCAATTCGTCACCAACGATCCGTGCAGGCGCATCCTGCGGCCGCTTGCCCGAAGTTAAATGGTAGAGCGTTGCGGCAAGCGCGTAGATGTCGGTCCATGGGCCCTGGTTGGCGCTGTCTTCTGAATATTGCTCATAGGGACTGTAGCCCGGCTTGACGAGGGCGCTGACGGTCCGCGAGCGCTGCGCGAGATCGCCCCGAGCTGAGCCAAAATCGATCAGAACCGGCGAGCCATCCGTCCGCAGAATGATATTGTCCGGCGCGATGTCACGGTGGAGGAAATCGCTAGCGTGAACCACCTCAAGCGCCGCCAGGAGCGGTTCGAGGATCGCATCGATTTCGGCCTGACGCGGCGTGCGGCCCAAGTCCTTCAGCCAACTTTTGAGGCTTTGGCCCTCTTCCCATTTGAGCGCCATGTACGCGGTGCCGTTCGCACGAAAATAGCGATACACCTTGACGATGTTGGGATGGTCGAAGCGCGCAAGCGTCTGGGCCTCGTCAAGGAAGCGATCCAGGCCCCAGTTGAAGTCGCGCGTGCTTCCTTCCGAGCGCGGCACGGCGCCCAGGTCTTCGGTCCGCGTCGCGAAATCGACCGGAAAATATTCCTTCAAAGTCACGGAGCGTGCGAGCGGAAGTTCCTCAGCCAGATACGTGATGCCAAACCCGCCGGCACCCAGTATCCGCTGGATTTCATAGTCCTGAACAAGCCGCGTGCCCGTCGCCAGCGCCTGAGGGTGGTTCATGCTGCATCCCAACCGTCGCGGTGCCCAAGAGCGGGGGGCACGCCGTTGTGCTTGCATCGCATGGTGATCTCCCCCGATCGATTCTGAAAGCCTGCCAGTGTCACTCAGCGCGGACCTGTGGCCGAGTTCCAAGACCAAGCGGGCTCGCCCCGCCATCGCGCAGCGGCCCAGGCGCTGGCGCACGACACGCAATCACAAATCGAAGAATAAGCAGCCAAATGTGGCAAGCCGCGGGGAGATTTTGGCTCCGATCGCAAGATGCGATGGTGCTGTTAACGTCGGATCAGCGCGGCGGCCGCCACAGTTGCGGGATCTTGGCCAACGCCAGCGCGCCCGAAAATCTGCTCATTGAGGGCAAAGCGCATGGTGGCCGAATGGGCACCCGTGCACGTCCCATCTCTTTTGCCCCAAGCGAAAGCGCTCAAAATCCAAGCATTTGTGATCCATCGAACGGGCAGGTTCCGGTTGAATGGCAATTTGCGCATGGGTTATGCTCGAAAATAGGACGTAAGCATGTGGCGCCCTGGAGAGCCGGGCCATGGTCAGCGTTTTAAGTGGTTATTTGACGGAACTGTCGGTCGCGCCAGTTGGCGTTATTGCGCTGACTTTTTCGGGACTGACGGCGGCGAATGCTCTGGCCAATGATCTGTGGCAGTCACTTGTGGCGCGACTAGCCATGTTCCAGGATGCTAATCCGATCCTGGCGCTCGGCCTCATTCTCGTCATTCTGGCGCCGCTGTTGGCCATTGCCGGCTGGTTACTTATGCCGCGCGCCAAGCGACCGGCGGCTGTTGCAGACTGGATTGGTCCAGAGGCTGTGGACAGGGAATTTGGGTTCCTCTGCCCTGGCGATCGGCCCGACACCCGCTTACGGATCGATGAGGTCGGGCTGACGATCGGGGCTGCGGCGCACGCCGACCTCGTGATCGACGGGCCCGGCATCGCGGAAGTTCATGCGCGCGTTGTCTCTGAAGATGGCGTGTTTCGACTGATCAGCTTGGCGGGCGCCGACGACGTTGCAATATACGTCAATGGCAAGCGACAACTCGATTGCGTGCTGGCGGCCGGCGATACGATCAAGATCGGGGCAAGCGTCTTGACTTTTGAAACCGACTGCCCCGCTTTGGACGAATTGGCTGTTCATGCAAAGCGCAGCAAAACTCCGCGCCAAAACGGTGCGATACGGTCTGGAGGCAAGCGATGGCAGGGCGGGGCGGTCGAGGCGACGGTGCAGGTTCAGGGTCGATCCTTGGGTCGCTGAAAGACGCACTGGCTGCCGCAAGCCGGACCGATAATGCTGCGCCAGACGCTAAGCCGCCGGCGGCGATTACCTCCGAAGTCGCGGCCGATACGATGAAAGACGTGACAGAGGCCGCGCGCGCGCTTGAAACCGAGGCGCACGCCGCGCAAAATCAGTCAGACCCTTCCGACGCGCCACCACCGCTTCCAACGCGCGCTGCCGACGCCGCACGGGAAGCGCGCGGTGGCCGCCCCAACATCCCACCCGTACAGTCCACCATGGTTTCCGATACCGACCCAACGACGCATGTCGTACGAGATGCAAGCGTGACCGCCGATGCCGGTCCGGCACAGACCCAACTTGTCCGCGGGCGCCAAAAGGTCGAGCGCGGCGCCTTTCAACAGGATCCGGTCGTTGGCTGGCTGGTGATCATCGGTGGGCCTGGTCTGGGCGCCTATCGTCCCGTGTTTGAGGGCAACAATACCGTTGGCCGCGGCACTGGAAACCGGATCCCGATCGATTTCGGCGATGAGGCCATCTCCAACGATGAGCAGGCCTACATTCGCTACGATTCCTCCGACCGCTCGTTCTTGCTGGTGCCCAACCTGTCGAAGACGAACGTGGTGTCGGTGAACGACAAAAAACCCACGCAGGCGGTGCCGCTTGTCGCCATGGACCTGATCACCATGGGGCGCACCCAGCTCGTGTTCGTGCCGTTCTGCGGTTCCGACTTTGACTGGAGTGACTTGAGCGAGCTTTCGCGCTGATGGTTCAGATCGATGCGGCGTGCAGGGCCATGGTCGGTGCCCGCGCCCGGCAAGAGGATTCTGCCGGGCTGTGGCCAGGTGAATTCACGTTTCAGCCAGGCAGCGATTGGCCAGAGGCCCCTGATGGCCAGTTCGTGGGCGTCCTTGCCGACGGGATGGGTGGACATACGTCCGGCCATATCGCAAGCGAGACAGCCTGCGAATTGTTCGTGCGGGCGTTCGCAACAGTGGACGGCGCACACCGCGAGCGGCTTCTTGCGGCGCTGACGACAGCCAACAGCGGCATTGCGGAAATCGTCCGGCAGAACCCCGCTCTCGCCGGCATGGGTTCGACGCTTGTTGGATTTGCAATCGTTGGCGGCGGGCTTGAGTGGGTCAGCGTTGGCGACAGCCCGATGTTCCTCATCCGGCACGGTGAGATTGCGCTCCTCAACGAAGATCATTCGCTTGCCCCAGCCCTCGACCAGCTTGTTGCCCAAGGCAAGATGTCGGAGGAGGACGCGCGCAACGATCCACGACGCCATATGCTGCGCTCGGCCATCACCGGTGAAGAGCTTGATTTGATCGACCTGTCGGACAAGCCGCTTGCCCTGTTGAAAGGCGATATCATCGTCGCGGCCAGCGACGGGATTTTGAGCTTAGAGCCCGATGAAATCGCGCGGATCGTATCGGGTTATAAAGACGCGGAGGCTGGCGCGATCGCGGATGCGGTGCTGCGTGAAGTCGAAGGCCAACGCGTTCCGGGCCAGGACAACACGACGGT
>CAZOGY010000015.1:0-8868 GCA_964579305.1 uncultured Hyphomicrobiaceae bacterium | reverse complement strand
CGGCGAATTCTTCAACCAGTGCCACCGCCGCCGCGACACCGTCTTCGGAACGGATCTTTTCTCCAATTGCTGATGCGGCCGCAATAATCGCCGGGTTGGTCGTTGCTTCACCCAAAGCCGCGGCCAGATTCTCAATTGTCAGCTTGTTTTTCATGATGGGCTTTGGGCCAGCGCCCAGCGCATGAATGCGTCTGGCCCAGAACGGCTGATCAGCAAAGAACGGAATAATTACGGAGGGCTTGCCCGCGCGAAGGCCGGCCGCGGTTGTGCCAGCGCCACCGTGGTGAACGACCGCTGCCACGCGCGGAAACAACCAGTCATGCGGCGCGGCTTCGATCTTGTGGATGGTCGGCGGCAGATCTTCTGCGCTGATCCCGCCCCAGCCGGTCGCGATCACACCCCGCAAGTGGGCGCGTTGCAGGGCACCGATAACGGTTTGTGTTAGGCGCCTTGGATCACGCCCCGCCATCGAGCCAAAGCCGATATAAACTGGCGGATCCCCATCGTTGAGGAACCGCAACAAACTTTCTGGCGGGTCCCAAACGCCGGCCTCGTTGAGAAACCAATAGCCGGTGACATGCGCGGTTGGCGGCCAATCCGTTGGGCGTGGCAAAACCGCGGTGCTGTGGCCGTGCAAAACTGGAATGGCGTGCCCATCGCCTGTTTTGAGCAGATCGAATTTTTTCATGGGCTCAAGGCCAATATGCTTGCGAAATGCGCCCACTTGCCCGCCAATAAACGCCGCGTGAAGACGATTGACGATATGATAGCCCATTCGATTATACCAACCACCCAGCTTTAATTCCGGCAAAACGATCAGCGGTTGTTGCGACGTCGGGACAAACATCGGCACCGGGGTGGCAAACGCGCATCCAATCCCGAGCTTTTCAGCGATATGCGGCGCTGCGAACGCCTTTCCGTGATAGAGAATATAATCGGGTTCGGCATTTAATGCGATCGACCAATTTTGCCGCATCAGCTCTTCGGTGAGCGGCTTCAACTGTCGCGACAGCTTTATATTATAGCGGACGATCTGAAATACGTTGGTGGCGTTTTCGATGATGTCTTTCCCGGTGGGAGACTCCATCAAAGACAAAAGCTCATCACTTAATGGACCAAAGGTGAGCCCATGGCCTTCCACGAATGACTGGAACCGCTCGCTTGTGGCAAGCGTGACGTCGTGGCCCGCAGTCTTGAGGCCCTTACCCAAAGCCACATAGGGCTGAACGTCGCCGCGTGAGCCGTATGTTATGATCAGGATCTTCATGACCGTTGTATTGCCTCGCAGCGCCGTGCTCATGAGGGGTTGCAATGACCGCTGAGCAATGGCCCCAGGAGGCCGTCGGCGTCAAAATGATTGCCCGGCCATCACTTGCCTTGCCAATTGGTCCGCATTTTAGGCAAGGCAGAACACAACGGATTAAGCGACGTTCGGCGTGTGGCCGCTTTCCAAATGTTACCCTTCGCCCGTCATGATCCTGTCGGCGACCAGACTGCGTCGTCATCGAGCGGATAAACGGGCCTTGGCAGATATTGCCATTGCCGCCGCTCCAACACAGGTGATGTCAGCCCCTCGGTATCAACCTCGAACACCTGTTGGGACGCGAACCACGGACTGAAGCCGGCGCGGAAATGCCCCCGGGACTTAACAACGACCGTATGCGCTCGGCCGATATCGAGACCGAACATCTCAAAAAACATGGGATCCGCCGTTTGCGTGCGGTCGGAAATAACAACGACAGTCATGCCACCAATCCGCAACGCTGCGGACGGGCCCAATTTCATGCGCCGGCCTGCAAATAGGCCGAGACGTCCGACAACGTCTTCGCTTGATAAACCGATTACCTCGGCCTCGACCTCAATTGGACGGTCATAGGGCGTTCCAGGCAGGCGGTTAAAACGCGCAATGAACGTTGCGCCCAGACCAGCCGCATGTGCGTCATCGGCCAGCGGCGGATCATAATAACTGCCATAGAGGACGTCTGAAGGTTGGGCGTGCAGAAGGGCCTCGAGGAGTTGCGTTGTGCGTCCCGTCCCACCGCCACCGGGATTGTCACCGGAGTCTGAAAAGATTACCGGCAGACGATCCTTATGGAGGGCCATTTTCACGGCGTCTGCGACTGGCAGCAGTTGGCGCTTGAACTCGGTGCGATTTTCCCAACCCAGGCCGGCAAGCTCATCGGCAAGTGCCTTTGCCAACCCTTGATCGCTGCGCGCGGTCACCGCAACGGCCACGCCATTGTCCGGGGTATCTGAGAAAACGAACCCGCCGAAAATCGACACGTTCAATATCGCGCCGGCATGCTCGGCCTGGCGCCGCTGACCAACGTCGATCATCGTACCGTAAGGCGCCTGCGCCGTTAGCAATCCGATCGAGGCTGGGGTCAGGGGCAATCGCGTGACGTGCAATTGCGGTTGCGCGCGACCGGCCAGGGTCATGCGCATGGCGGCAGCGGCTTCTTCTCCGCGCTCGATCATGTCGACATGCGGATTGGTGCGATAGCCAACAATCATGTCGACTGACCGGGCCATTTGATCGGAAATGTTGGCGTGGAGGTCGAGTGTCGCGATGATCGGCTTGTCGGCACCAAGCGCGTCGCGAACCGCTGCGAACAGATCACCGTCGGGATCATGGCTATCGGTCGCCACCATCGCCCCGTGATTGGCGACAAAGACCGCATCGAGCGGGGCTCCCCGCTCATTTGCAGACAAGATGCCAGATCGGATCTCTTCTATGAACGCGCGCATGAGGTCGCCATCGATCGGGCCATGGGGGTGGCAACCCGCAAACAGCAAAGGAACCGGCACCCAATCGCCGGTTGCGTCCATCATCTGAACAAACGCAGACATCTCCGCGGCAATCACGGACTGCTCAGCGCGTGCGGCGATCAAAATCGGGTCGCCCTTGAGTAGGTAGAGACTTTCAAAATCGTCGTGCGTTGCAACAGGTGACGAGCGATTGCTTTCCAGAATAACACCGCACAATCCGATCCGTGGTCCCGACATACCGCCAATCCTTGCAAATGGGTTGCGTGCGCAGTTCAGGTCAGTTGCGATGCAAGTGCAAGGGCCGCTGGCGCCAATTGATGACTGCCAATTGGGCAATCGGTGCTTTGACTTCCCGATTGTCTTGCCAAAGCGGCTGGCTCACACTCATCCCGGTTGAAGTCTGCGAACCGGGAGTGCAGCGATGTCGGGTGAGCGCAATACGGACCGGATCTGGGAACTGGTGGACACGCGGCGCGCGGCGTTTATCGCTTTGTCGGATCAAGTTTTCGATACGCCGGAAATTGCCTATACGGAATTTCGCTCCGTCGATGCGCACATTGCGATGCTGGAACAAGAAGGTTTCCGCATTACGCGCGAGGCCGGCGGTTTGCCGACCGCGGTGATTGGCGAAGCGGGCAGTGAAGGTCCGGTGATTGCCATTCTGGGCGAGTTCGACGCCCTGCCAGGATTGGGACAGCAGTCCGGTGTTGCCGAACCACGGCCGGTTGATCAGCCAGGCCCCGGACATGGCTGTGGGCATAACCTCCTCGGCTCCGCCGCTTTGATGGCCGCTGCGGCGGTGCGGGACTATCTGGCGGAGCGCGGCATCAAGGGCCGCGTTCGGTATTATGGATGCCCCGCTGAAGAGGGCGGCGCAGCGAAATCCTTCATGGTGCGCGCCGGCCTGTTCGATGATGTGGCGGCAGCGATTTCCTGGCATCCCGCCACGTTTACTGCCGTGAACGCAGCACATTCACTGGCCAACGCCCGCATCGACTTCACTTTCCACGGCAAGGCTGCGCACGCGGCCGCGGCCCCCGAACTTGGCCGCAGCGCACTTGATGCCGTTGAACTCATGAACATCGGCGTCAACTATATGCGCGAACACATGCCGGACGACGCGCGTGTGCATTATGCCTACCTCGACGCTGGCGGCGTCGCCCCAAACGTCGTGCAACATCGCGCAACCGTGCGACAGCTCGTGCGCGCGGGCGATCTGGCGACGTTGCGACAGCTGATCGAGCGGGTCAGCAGGATTGCTCAAGGTGCCGCATTGATGACCGAAACGACGGTCGAAGAACAGATGGTGACAGCGGTTTCCAACTTGGTCGGCAACCGGCCACTTGAAGAAACCATGCAGGCCAATCTGGAGCGGCTTGGGGCCCCAACCTTCGACGACGACGACCGTGCTTTTGCAGATGCGATCCGCGCAACACTCACGCCAAACGATATTGCAGCGAGTTTCCGGCGGATTGGAATTGAGACTGACCCAGATCTCGCGCTTTGTGATTTCGTCGCGCCGCTTGACCGGCCAACCGGTGCAGGAGAGGGCTCCACCGACGTCGGCGATGTCAGTTGGGCTGTGCCGACGGTGCAAGCTCGGGTTGCCACTTGCGCCGTGGGAACGCCGTTTCACACTTGGCAGTTGACCGCGCAGGGTAAAACGCCGGCTGCGCACAAGGGCATGGTGCATGCGGCCAAGATCATGGCGGGGACCGCGCGCGACCTTTTTGAGAAACCGGATGTCCTGGCTCAAGCGCAAGCCGATCATCAGGCGCTGCTGTCGAAATCACCTTATGAATGCCCGATGCCACCCGACATTCAACCTCCGATACAAAAACGTCCAAACGTTTGAAAATTGTGCAATGCAGCACAATTCGCCCGAATTGTGCGGCGCAATCAAAGCCTGTTCGCTGTGCATGCCGCCTGACAATTCCCGCTTGCCAGCCAGAAAGCGCATGATAGCGTCTCAATATTCGCAGGCGTTTTAAGCAGGCAAGCTTGGCCTCGCGGTGGTGAAGCGTAGCCGACTCGCGTCGGCCCATCGAAAGTGAAGGGAGGAGACACGTGTTCTCTCGTGGCAGATTTGCAGCCGTCTTACTGGCATCGGCCGTTTGGGCCGTCAGTCCGGCAAAAGCGGAAGATCTGACAATCGCGCTGGCCTCCGAGCCGACTGCGATCGATCCGCATTTTCACAACCTGACGCCAAACAATGCGCTGTCGATGCACATGTTCGATGCGCTTGTTATCTTTGATGAAAAACAACAAGTTACGCCAGGCCTCGCCGTTTCCTGGAAGGCAATTGACGATCTCACATGGGAGTTCAAACTCCGCCCGAACGTGAAATGGCACGACGGCTCTCCATTCACCGCCGACGACGTTGTTTTCACATTCAATCGTGCCGGAAACGTTCCCAACAGCCCATCTGGATACGGCACCTACACCAAAGGCAAAACAGCGGTGAAGATCGATGATCTCACCGTTCACGTCAAAACACCCAAACCCTATCCATTGATGGTCACCGACCTGACAACTTTTACGATCGTCTCCAAAAAACACGGAGAAAACGCGACAACCGCGGATTACAACTCGGGAAAGGCTGCGATCGGTACCGGGCCTTTCAAGTTTGTTGAATATGTCCCAGGCGACCGCATTGTCCTTGAAGCCAACGCCGACTACTGGGGCGGCAAGCCGAAGTGGGATAAGGTTACACTCAAGCCGATAAAATCCGGCCCGTCGCGCGTCGCAGCCCTCCTTGCCGGTGATGTCGATGTTATTGAAAGCGTGCCAACAGCCGATATCGCGCGACTGAAAAAAGAGCCGAACCTTTCGTTGTCGAGCGGGATTTCCAATCGCGTCATCTATCTCCATCTCGACCACCAGCGCGATGACTCGCCGTTCGTAAAGTCAGCGGACGGCGGCCCGATCAAGAACCCGCTCAAGAACGTGAAGGTGCGTCAAGCCATCTCGATGGCGATCAACCGGAAGGCGATCGTCGAACGTGTCATGGAAAATGTGGCAATCCCGGCCGGGCAGTTGCTGCCAGAAGGCTTTTTCGGGGTGTCGCCAAACCTGAAACCGGTCGAATACGATCTTGACGGTGCCAAAAAGCTGCTGAAGGAGGCCGGCTATGAGAGCGGCTTCCAAATGACGCTGCACGGCCCGAATGACCGGTATATCAATGACGCGAAAATTGCCGAAGCAATTGGGCAAATGTTGACGCGCCTCGGCATCAAAATGTCGGTCGAGACGATGACCCGCTCGGTCTACTTCAAGCGTGCTTCCCGCGGCGGCCCGAACAACACGCCCGAATTCAGCTTCATGCTTGTCGGTTGGGGCGCAGGCAGCGGTGAAGCGTCATCCCCTCTGAAATCGTTGCTTCACACTTATGACCGTGAGCGCGGTTTCGGTGCGTCGAACCGGGGCCGTTATTCAAACGCAGAAGTCGACCGGCTTCTCGAACAAGCGCTTGCCACGGTTGACGACAAAAAGCGGCAGGATCTTCTCGCGCAAGCCACCGAAGTCGCAATTAAAGACGGCGGCATTATCCCGCTGCATTATCAAGTCAACACGTGGGGTACTCGCAAGGGCCTTTCGTACACCCCGCGTACCGACGAACGCACCGTCGCGATGATGGTCAACTAAGCGACACTCGACCTGGATATGATGCCCGGTGGTTTTTTCTTGAAAATAGCCACCGGGCATCGCGTATCGCTTTGTTCAACGACGCCGCATTTGCTGGCCTTGCGCGCCAAGGCAACAGCTTGAAGGGATCGCTTTCGTGACCGCCTTCCTGATCAGAAGACTGTTTCAATCGTGCGTCGTCGTCTTCCTGATGTCGATTGTCGTGTTTTTTGGTGTGAATGTCGTCGGTGATCCTGTCGACATGCTGATCAGCCCTGACGCCACGCAAGCCGAGATCGAAGCGGTCATTCGCTCGTTTGGGTTGGACCGGCCCATTTGGGAGCAATACTGGCGTTTCATCGTGGGCGCGCTGAACGGTGACCTCGGCAATTCTTTTGTATTCGGCACGCCCGCACTTGGGCTGATCCTCCAGCGCATGCCAGCGACCATGGAATTGGCGTTCTTTGCGCTTTTTTTATCCGTCTTCCTTGGTATTCCGCTCGGGCTTTATGCCGGATTGAAACCGGATGCGGTCTCTTCGAAGCTTATCATGTCCGGCTCGATCCTGGGCTTCTCATTGCCAACGTTCTGGGTTGGCTTGATGCTTATCATGGTTTTTGCCGTGATGCTGGGATGGTTGCCATCGACTGGGCGCGGAGACACCGCCACCGTCCTTGGGATTGAGTCGAGTCTCTTTACACTGGATGGTTTGCGCCATGTGTTTCTGCCAGCCCTCAACCTTGCGCTGTTGAAAATTTCGCTCGTGATCAGGCTGACGCGTGCCGGCACTCGGGAGGCATTGCACCAGGATTATATCAAGTTTGCGCGGGCGAAAGGCTTGGCGCCCAATCGCATTATCGGGCTGCATCTTTTGAAAAATATTATGATACCAGTGGTCACGGTGCTTGGCCTTGAATTCGGAAGCTTAATTGCTTTTTCGGTCGTTACCGAAACCATTTTCGCCTGGCCAGGCATGGGCAAGTTATTGATCGATTCTATTCAACAACTCGATCGCCCGGTTATCGTCGCGTACCTGATCATCATTGTTTTGTTCTTTGTCTTCATCAATCTCGTGGTCGATATCTTGTACTCGATCCTTGACCCCCGCGTCCGGCTTGGAGGCTCACAGGCATGAGTACAACGTTTGACAGCGGTCCTCTCGCGCAAGAGCGTGACGATGAGCTCCAGAAGGCGGCCGCCGAACGCGTTCGTGCTGAAACACCGTTTCAACGGTTCGTTTCGGAATACATGGAGAGCACGGTTGCAACCGCCGCGTTCTTGCTGCTTGCGGTCATCGTTGGACTGGCGCTGATCGCGCCGTGGATCACACCTCAAAATCCCTACGATCTTGGCCAAGTTGATGTCCTGGATGCGCGCTTGCCGCCGGGTGGCGAAAGTATGACGGGAATGACGTTCTGGCTTGGAACGGACGGTGCGGGCCGCGATCTGTTTTCCGCAATCCTGTACGGGTTGCGGATCTCGCTGGCGGTTGGCGTGTTCTCCGGCATTATTGCCATGGCGATCGGCGCGTCGATTGGATTGATCGCGGCCTACGCTGGCGGGCGTGTCGAAGCGCTTATTATGCGCATTGTCGACTTACAACTGTCGTTCCCGGCCGTTTTGATTGCTCTGATGCTTGTGGCGGTCATGGGCAAGGGGGTTGACAAGATTATCATTGCGCTCGTCGTTGTGCAGTGGGCTTATTACGCGCGCACCGTTCGCGGCTCTGCGCTGGTGGAGCGACAAAAAGAATATGTGGAGGCGGCGCGTTGCCTGGGGCTTTCGCACGGCCGGATCGTATTTGGGCATATCATGCCGAATTGTTTGCCGCCGCTTATTGTGGTTGGCACCGTTCAAACGGCACATGCGATTGCGCTTGAAGCGACCCTGTCATTCCTGGGCGTTGGCCTACCGCAAACTGAGCCATCGTTGGGTCTTTTGATCGCGAATGGTTATGAGTATCTGCTTTCGGGGAAGTACTGGATCTCGACATTCCCTGGGATTGCTTTGCTGCTGACAATTATGTCGATCAATCTCGTTGGCGACCAGCTTCGCGATGTCTTGAACCCCAGGCTCAGCAAATGACCGTAGCGATTCGTACGCCCGGTGGTGTCCCGCACATGGCTCCCGAAACTGCAGATCCCGCAGCGGCCACCGTGTTGTCTGTTACGGATCTGAGAACGCAATTTTTTACGCGCGCCGGCATCGTGAAAGCGGTCGACGGCGTGAGTTTCCATGTCGCTGCTGGAGAGGTATTGGGTCTTGTCGGGGAATCAGGCAGCGGCAAGTCGGTCACCGGCTTTTCGATTATGGGATTAATCGATCCGCCAGGACGTGTTGTTGGAGGTGAGATCCAATTTGGCGGCGCGGATCTCACAACGCTTGACGACGAAGCAATGCGCAAGATCCGCGGCAATCGCGTTGCCATGATCTTTCTAGATCCGATGATGACGCTGAACCCGGTCTTAAGGGTCG
>CAZOGY010000014.1:0-43455 GCA_964579305.1 uncultured Hyphomicrobiaceae bacterium | reverse complement strand
AAAGCGAGGCGCATTTCATGCGACACGCTTTTAGGCAGTTTTCGAGTTCACGGAGTCGCCTTGCGGCGCACAGATCGGAGGATGCTCGAGACCCAATCCGGCGTAAAAAGCCATCTCAGCGGATGACCCAACTTGGGTTGCCCGCTTTGATTGTTTAAAGACCGCACTGAAACACAATGTTCACTGGCACTGGCACTGGCGCAAGCACAATTGCTGACTGGATGGCTAGCGACAAAATCGGATGTCGTCTGCACACCCCAGGGCTGTGGCCGTTGGCCTAAGGCGCTGATACGCCTCGCCAGGACGCAAACCTGCCGTGAGGCTTCCCGGGAGGCGCGAAATTGAGACGTATTGCAGACAGCTTTTCAGTTGGCGCGATTCTGGCCGTTCTGATTGGCATCGCGGCTGTATTGATTGCGCATTTCGATCAGAAAACGCCCCATCGGCGGAGCGCCGATATCCTGGTTTTGGGCGACTCCCAACTGTCTTTTGGCGCCGGACCTGTACTGTCTGAGTTCTTCTCGCGTCTCCCGGAAAGTTGCACGATTGCGGCACGCAACAACGCAGCACGCGATACCCTTTCGCGCCGTCGCTTTGCGATGATTGGAACCCGTTCGACGTCGCTGCACTCATGGGTCACGACATCCGGCCCGGCGTGGAATGCGCTTTGCGCCAAAGACAAGAAGTGGGGCGTGAACGCCAGTGTCTGGGGCACAATCAAACCGCCGCAAAAGCGATATGTCCAGGTGGGCACAGGCCCCGACTTTCAGGTTTGCCGGTTAGGTAGAACGCCCCTGCAAAATCTGTTTTCCGCAAACTATTACACACCAAAATTGCTGATAGCCTTTTTCGGTGGAAACGGTGCTGCCCGCCTCGCGCGCAATCCAGATGCCGCCAAGCATGACGTCGCAGAGTTTGTGAGGTGGCTGCCCAGTGAGACGCGATGCATTTTCATGATGACGGCACCGGTTTATCCGGCAAGGCTCAATAAGCAACGCCGCCAAGCCCAAGCACATTTGCGAGATGCCTTCGCCGCGCATGGACAGCGTTGCACCTTTGTTGAGGGGCATACACCTCAAACGCGCGCGGCAATCGAAGGCCGTTCGATATTCTTCCGCCGAAATGAGGCCGGCAAGGTCATAGACCCCTACCACGCCAGCCAGGGAGCCGCTGCCATTTTCCTCTCGCTCCGGCGCGTTGATTTATGTCGCGCGCTACTTGTTGAGTTAATGCCAGGCGCCGTTCTTAAAACTGCGGATGAGTGATTATGAGATTGCCCGATTAAAGTGAGTGCATATCGGTTCCATAGCCTGTCTGATGCCATCCCGGATCACGCACTGACACACCCAAAGCCGAAGTGATCAGCGCACGGATATCAGGCAATCAAATTCTTTTAATGCAACGCAAGCTGCGTCCCGGTCGTTCAGCATGCATCGGCCCGTGCACGCGATCGGAGACGACCGCGTCGTACGACAAAACATGAAGGAGGCCTGATAATGGAAGATCTGACGAAACGAAGCCTGGCGATGATTGCGGCGCTCTGCGCGTCCGTCATGCTGACAGTGTCGGCGTTTGCTGCTGCTCCCGCGTCATCCAAGGCGCCAGCGCCAATCCGGCAGAGCCAGGCGACAACGTTGCCATCTGGCGCGGCTGGGACCGGCCTGCAATCCTCAGGCGATCTCGTCCAATTGGCACAACGCAGGCGCGGCGCGCGTCGCGGCGCTCGCCGAGGCGTGCAGCGCGGTGTTCGCCGCGGGCGGCCAGGTGTACGCGGACCGCGCGCACGCCGCCGCGTGCTCCGTCGGCGCAATCGCAGAGGCCGTCGTGCAGCACGCCGTGCGATCGGTCGTGCAGCAGGCATCATCCTCGGCACGATCATCGCAAAGGGAGTGAGGGCGCGCGGTCGCAGGAGCGCTTGGGAAGAATGCGATGACCGCTACCGCACCTTCCGCTGGAGCGATGGGACGTATATCCCGTATGTTGGTTCTGATCGCGTTCTGTGCCCGCTTCTGCGCTAACGCGACTGAATTTTGCGGACGAGAGCGCAATTTGAATGCGTGAGAAGGCCGCCCGGGTGTTTGTCTCGGGCGGCCGGTTTGCTTTCACAACAACAAGGCCGGCGTTGTGCGTGTTCTGTATCACGCCCATCAATGCGAGTCTCAATCGCGGGTCAGATAATAGCCAACACTCTTAGTTGCACCCTGATCGGGGTGACTGATAATCCACCGCGATAATCCGCTGATTGTCCACTGATCAGCAATCGTGTACCCAAGATCAGCGATTTGTTGTTCAAACGCGGTTTGGTTGAAAATGCGGTAAGGCACGCGTGCCGGTCCGATGCGTTCAAGCGTAAATATCTCTGCATCATCGCGCACCGGCAGCTTATTGATGATGAGATGTTGCGGCGCACGTGAAAGTTGCGTGATAAAATCCACAAGGGTGCGATCGTAATACTGCAGGAAACCAGAACAAAGCAGGATGTCCACCGCGCCGACGGCGGCCAGATCGCTTTGGAACTGCAACGGGGCGCCTGTCTCTTTCGCAAGCTCTTCGCCGGCTTTGACGACGGCTGGTAGATCCAGGACTGTCCAGTCGATATGTTTCAGCGCAAGAAGCCTCTGGAACGCATAGTATTTAGTGCCAACGTGGCCGCCGGCATCAAGCAGCGAAAGGCGCGCCTGTCCAGTCTGTCCTTGAATAATCCGCTCTAACCACAACAAAACGGGGTAATCCCATTCCTTGAGTTGGGTCATGCTCTCTTGAGAGATTTTGACGACCGCTTCGTGATCGTATCCTCGCAGCGCTCGCTTTGGGATCGCTGCAAGAGCCTCATTTCGAGAGTGATACACACCGGTCAAGCCGTATCGTTTCAGCAGCAAATGCCCGCGCGCCGTGGCCGTTGAAAGTGGCCACCATAGCGAACGAACTTCTGAAATAAGCGAATCTCGGTAGTTTGGAATATTCTTCGCCATTACGCGTGTTTCCGGTCCGAGCGAGGGTGAGAGCGCGAAACTGCTGGAGGTCCGGGCCCGCTTAGACCGCTGCGGGACCTTCGACGCACAGCGCTGCGACATTGCCCGCCCGTCCGCTTCCTGCAACCGTTCCCGCTTATGCGATTGTGCACATGATTAATGCGGTCTGCGAAACTCAACCACCTGCGATCTGCGGCAGCAGATGGACGTCGCTATCCGGCGCGATCGGTTCAAGCAGCACTTCCTGATAGATTTGACCATCGATCGCGACGGCGACGCTTTCCAGATGCGGTGCCAGTTCCGGAAATTGCTCACCTAGCTTGCGGTGCAATTGGCGAATATTGGCAACGTCAAGCTCAAGCTCCGACACACCACCGGTGTACTGCTTGAGATTGCCATTCAGCGTGACCTTGGCCATGGTCCAGTCCTCTCGTGCACCAAACAAAAAAGAGCGGGCGGGTTTCCCCGGCCCGCCCTGTCGGTTGCTCATGGTCTGTGGGTCAGACCTTCAGCGCTGGATCGCCGGACGCCCGTGCTTCGTTGATCTTTTTCAAGACCCGCGGCGGCGACATTGGAAGCGCTTCGAAACGCAAGCCGGTTGCATCGCGTACAGCGTTCGCAACGGCGGCCATCGGCGGCACGATCGGGGTTTCGCCAATGCCACGCACGCCATACGGGTGGCGTGGGTTCGGCACTTCCACAATGATCGTGTCGATCATCGGCAAGTCCGACGCAACCGGAATGCGATAGTCCAGGAACGCCGCATTCTGCAGCTTGCCGTCGTCGCCGTAGACGTATTCCTCGTTCAGCGCCCAGCCGATGCCTTGCGCGGCGCCGCCTTGGAACTGGCCTTCCACATAGTCAGGGTGGATTGCCCGGCCGGCATCCTGAATGACGGTGTAGCGGGTGACCCAAACGCGGCCGGTCTCCGGGTCGACTTCCACGTCGGCGATGTGCGTGCCGAAGCTCGGCGCAGCGCCCTGCGCGTTGATCTTGGCCACGCCGGTGATCGGCCCGCCTGTCTTGCCAGCCATCCGCGCGATTTGCGAGATGTGCACGGGCTCTTGGGGCCCGGCATTGTCACCGGCTGGGCGGACGTAACCGTCCTCGTAGGCAACGGCCTCTTCCGGCACATCCCACATGGCCGCGGCCCGCTTGCACGCTTCCGCCTTGATCTGTTGGGCCGCTTCGACGGTTGCCATGCCGGATGAGAACGTTGAGCGGCTGCCGCCGGTCAGGAAGTTGTAGCCGAGCGAGGCGGTATCAGCGATGATCGGCCTGATCTTCTCGTAATCGACGCCGAGCTCTTCGGCCGCCATCATACACAGCGATGCGCGCAGGCCGCCAATGTCAGGTGTGCCGGCCATCAGTGTGACCGAACCGTCTTCGTTGAGGTTCATGGTCACCGACGTCTCGCCGCCAATGTTGAACCAGAAGCCAGATGCAATCCCGCGGCCTTGGTTCGCGCCGAGCGGTGCTTTCCAGTGATCGCTGTTCTTGGCCGCTTCGAGCGTCTCGATCAGGCCAACCGGCCCGAACTTTGGACCGTATGCGGCCTGCGTGCCTTCTTTGGCGCCGTTTTTGAGCCGCAAATCAATCGGGTCCATGCCGATCTCACGTGCGATATCGTCGACCACGCTTTCGACCGCAAATTCCGAAATCGGTGCGCCCGGCGCGCGATAGGCGGCGACTTTCGGCCGGTTGGACAGGACGTCGAAGCCAACCGATTTGACGTTTTCAAGGTCGTAGGGGGCAAACGCACACATGGCGCCCGGGCCAACCGGAGAACCCTGAAACGCACCGGCCTGATAATAAAGCTCGGCTTCGCCAGCCGTGATGCGGCCGTCTTTGGTGGCGCCGATCTTGACGCGGACATGCGCACCGGATGTCGGGCCGGAAGCTTTGAACACCTCTTCCCGGCTCATGACCATCTTGACCGGTTTGCCCGATTTTGCCGCCAGCGCGAGTGCAACCGGTTCAAGATAGACAACCGTCTTGCCGCCAAATCCGCCGCCGATTTCAGAGGCCGTGACTTTGATCTTGGAGATGTCCCAGCCCAGCAGGCGGGCACAGTGGGCGCGCACGACCCAGTGGCCCTGCGTGCACACCCAAAGCTCAGCCGTGCCATCCTGGCCAACGTTCGCAATGCATGCGTGCGGCTCGATATAGCCCTGGTGCGTCGGGCTGGTATCAAATTCGCGTTCGATGATCACGTCGGCTTGCGCAAAGCCGGCGTCGACGTCGCCGAGCGTGAACTCGACTTTTTTGGCGATGTTCGATGCCGTGGTCGGCGCCGGTTCCACACCAGCCGTGATCAAATCCTCTTGCAGAAGCGGCGCATCTGGCTTGATCGCGTCCATCACGTTGATGACGTGCGGAAGGACTTCATACTCGACCTCGATGAGGTCCAGCGCGTGCTTGGCGATCGATGGCGACGTGGCGGCGACGGCTGCAACCGCGTGGCCTTCATAAAGCACTTTCTCGCGCGCCATCACGTTGCGCACGACATCGCGGTAATTGATCAGCATTTCGCCAGCCGGAACGAATTCCGATTCCTGGTCGGCGAAGTCATCGCGGGTCACGATGGCCTTGACGCCCGCAAGCGCCTCGGCTTTTGACGTGTCGATCTTGACGATACGCGCGTGCGGGTGAGGCGAGCGAAGGACGCGGCCGGTAAGCTGACCGGCCATGTTCATGTCAGCGCCGAACTTGGCGCGGCCCGTCACCTTGTCGATCCCATCCGGGCGCACCTGGCGGGTACCAATGTATTTGAATTCGCCTTCAATTGGCGGGTTTCCGATTTTTTCCTGCATCAGATCATGTCTCCGGCAGAGGACGGCAATTGGGATTGAGAGTTACTCGGCGGCAGCGCGCGGTTGCGTGTCCTGGCGCATTTCAGCAGCCGCATCCATGACGGCGCGGATGATTTTGTCATAGCCGGTGCAGCGGCAAAGGTTACCGGCCAGCCAGTAGCGTGTTTCTTCTTCCGTCGGGTCGGGGTTTTGGGCAAGCAGGGCCTTGGCCGCGACCAGGAACCCGGGCGTGCAGATGCCACACTGCAGGGCACCGACTTCCAGGAACTTGCGCTGAAGCGGATGCAGGTCGTTGCCTTCCGCCATGCCTTCAATCGTCTCGACAGCCTTGCCCTGGGCTTCAGGGCCGAGCACCAGACAGGCACACACCAGCCGGCCATCGAGCATCACCGAGCACGCTCCGCAATCGCCCGTCCCGCAGCCTTCCTTGGTGCCGGTCAGCTCCAGTTCGTCCCGCAGCACGTCAAGCAGGGTTTGCGTCGGGTCGGTGAGCGCTTCCACTGGATCGCCATTCACCGTGAAAGAAAGATGTGTTTTCATCTGTGTCAGGCTCCCGCGCGTTCGTAAGCGACTTCGGCCGTCCGGCGAGCAAGAACGCCAGCGACTTTGGTCCGGAATTCAATCGTGCCGCGCTTGTCGTCGATGGGGCTGCAAGCCGTCTGAGCGGCCTTGTCCAAAGCCTCCAGCGCAGCGGCATCAAGCGACGTTCCGATGATGGCATCGGCAGCGGCGGGCACCAACAGCGGCTTGGCCGCAACCGCACCCAGACCAACGCGCGCCGCCGTTATCGTCCCCGCCGCGTCCCGCGTGAGGCTAACCGCGCAGCCAACAACAGCGATGTCCATTTCGGTACGCGGAATGAAGCGCTGGTAGGCGTCGGCAGAATGCGGCGGCCGCGTTGGGAATAGAAACGAAACAACGAATTCGCCCGGCGTAAGCGAAAGCTTGCGCGGCCCCACGACGACGTCTTCAACCGGAATTTCCCGCGTGCCGTTTGGCCCTGCGATCTTGGCAATCGCACCGGCCGCGATCATGGCGGGCACGCTGTCGGCAGCCGGTGAGCCGTTGCACAGGTTGCCGCCAAGCGATGCGCGACCCTGGATCTGCGATGAGCCGATCAGGTATGCGGCTTCTGCAACGCCTGGCCAAGCGGCCTTGAAAGCGTCGTGCTCGTTGAGTTCTGCGCTGGTCACCGCAGCCCCAACGCGGAGACCGCCGGCCTCTTCCGCGATCGTGCGGGTTTCATCGATTTTCTTGATGTCGACGACGACCGCCGGCGAAATCATGTCGGTCCGCAGCTGGACAAGCAGGTCCGTCCCACCAGCCAGCACCTTCGTATCCTCGCCCGCGTTGGCGAGCAGTGCCACGGCCGCATCCAGCGTCTCGGGCGCCTCGTAACGCATCTGATTGTCTCGCTTTATTTGTTAGGGGGTCGGCTTGAGCCGAATGCCCGCAAGACAATCACATCTCAGCTCGCGCGCCAACCGCATTGGATACATTGTCCGTTCGCAAGGCAACCGCAACGCGCAGCTCTGAGGGACGGAAGGTGCTGGCTATCGCTGCGGGCGCCAGACCGCCCACAACCTCTTTCGGTCCGCCACAGCTTTCGGGTCGCGAACACGGCGGATGCCGCTAGACTGGCGCCGTAATCAGCGATCCTGAGGGGATCATGGCAATGCTCGATATGGCGACGGCGCTTGACGCCAACACGGCACCCGCGACCGGCGACTACGCCGTCGTGCGCGAGGCGATCCGCTTTCTCACCGACCATTGGACCGCACAGCCCGAACTGGAAACACTTGCCGCCCACCTTGGCCTCAGCCCCGCGCACTGCCAGAAGGTGTTCAAGCGCTGGTGTGGTCTGTCGCCGAAGGAGTTCGTCCAAGCGATCACGATTGATAATGCCCGGCAGATGTTATCGGGCTCGGCCAGCGTGCTTGACTGCGCACTCGATGTTGGCTTGTCCGGTTCGGGCCGCCTGCACGACTTGTTCGTTGATCACGAAGCGATGACCCCCGGCGAGTTCAAACGCGGGGGCGCAGGGCTAACTCTATCTTATGGCTTCCAGCCATCTCCGTTCGGCGATGCGCTGATCCTGGCAACGGACCGCGGCATCGCAGGGCTGGCGTTCATTAATGAAGACGCCGGAGAGGACCGCGCGGCTGCCCTGGCCGATATGCATGCGCGCTGGCCGCAAGCGCGTCTGGTGGAAGATGCCGCCGCGACAGCAGTTTGGGCACAGCGCGTTTTTGATCCCGCGCGCTGGTCGGCGGAGCAGCCGGTGCGGCTCATTTTGATCGGCACGGATTTTGAGATCCGGGTCTGGGAGGCGCTCTTGAAGATCCCAATGGGCCGCGCCGTCAGTTATGGCGACATCGCACGTCATCTGGGTAAGCCGACGGCAGCCCGCGCGGTTGGTACCGCCGTTGGCCGCAATCCGATCTCCTTCGTCGTGCCCTGTCATCGCGTCATGCGCTCGGACGGCAATCTTGGTGGCTACCACTGGGGGCTGACCCGCAAGCGCGCTTTGATTGGGTGGGAGACGGGGCGGGTTGCAGGCGCGTGAGGTATGCCAGCGCATGGGATGTGTGCCCGGCTTGGACCCGCGCGCATTCGCGCTCTCGGCAATCTGGCGAGTAGGCCCCGCAATGTCGGTCGGCTAGCGTCTAGTTAAATTCATCACGTGGAGCGCGCCGATGTCCAAACCGCAGACCAATAACCGCTATATCAAAGCCTTTGTCGGTGAAAACCCGAAAGACGCCGGCGTCGACCCGGCCACCCTGACCCGAGACCTCACCGTCCGCCTCAAGGTCTGGACCCGGGTCATCGTCATTTCCGCCGTGATCGGCTTTGCAATTGTCGCCGCGTATCTGGCAACTGTCGGCGTGCCGGCCTGAGGGCCGCGGCCCGAAACGACCAACGGCGGCTGGCCGAACGGCTTAATCGCCGCCGTCGCCCCCGGCGCAGTCGCCGTCTCCATCACCATCGAACGGCCAGCCGCAACCGTCGGGCGATAGCGCCACGCCAATGACGACAAAGACAACAAGGCCAAAGCCCAACAGCACATATTCTGTCATCTCGGTCTCACAAAACTTGAGCAGGCTGATCCAGAACGCCTATTGACGTCCGGCAACGGATGGCACGCCTGGGACAACGCGTGGTTACGGCCTGATCAAACGACGAAACGAGGCAAACGATGAGTGAACTCGACAAAGACGCGATCGCCCGCTTGATCGAAGCGGAAATGGCCGACAGCTTTGACGAGGAGCTTGAGCAAGAGCTTGATGATGACCGGCTCGATGCCTTGGTTGTCGGTGCGTCAAGCGACAGCGACGTCGAGCGTTTCAGCTATTTCCGCGAGCTTTACCGCCTGCAGTCGGAGCTCATAAAGCTGCAGGATTGGGTTTCTGAAAAGAAGCTGAAGGTCGTTGTCCTGTTTGAGGGCCGCGATGCGGCCGGTAAGGGTGGCGCCATCAAGCGGATCACTCAGCGTCTCAACCCGCGCGTTTGCCGCGTGGTCGCGTTGCCCGCGCCCTCAGACCGTGAAAAATCGCAGTGGTACTTCCAGCGCTATGTCCCGCATTTGCCAGCTGGCGGCGAAATCGTTCTGTTTGATCGGTCCTGGTACAACCGCGCTGGCGTCGAGCGGGTCATGGGCTTTGCCAGCGAAGAGGAAGTCGAGGAGTTTTTCCGGTCAGTCCCGGAGTTTGAGCGGATGCTCGTGCACTCTGGAATTATTCTGATCAAATACTGGTTTTCCATTTCGGATGAACAACAGCAGTTGCGATTTGAAATGCGCAACCGCGATCCCATGAAGCAATGGAAACTGTCGCCGATGGATCTGGAAAGCCGCCGGCGCTGGGAAGAATACACGAAAGCAAAAGAAGACATGATCGCGCGCACGCACATTGAAGAAGCGCGCTGGTGGATCGTGGACGGCGACGACAAGAAGCGTGCACGCCTGAACGTGATCGCGCACTTGCTTGAGCAAATCCCCTACCAGGAGATCCCGAAAGAGCCGGTCGATTTGCCGCCGCGCGAGCGCGCGCCAGACTACCAACGCGCCCAGATCGCATCCGATCTCTATGTGCCAAACAAGTACTGAACCTGATCAATATTCGTCTGACTAAAAACAAACGAAACGCGGCCTTTCCGGGCCGCGTTTTTTCTTCTTTGCAGGCGTTCTTATGTGGCTCAGCCGCGCGGTTCGCTCGCAAGACCGCGCAGGATCGAAACGCACACCAACAGCAGGATGATTGTGAACGGGAACCCGGTTGAGACCGCCATCGCTTGCAGCGCAGTCAGTCCGCCGCCGAGCAGCAGCGCGATCGCAACGAGGCCCTCAAACGTGGCCCAGAACACACGCTGCGAAACGGGGGCGTTGACCTTGCCGCCGGCCGTGATGGTGTCGATCACCAGCGATCCGGAGTCCGACGAGGTCACAAAAAACACGATGACAAGCGTGATCCCGATGAACGAGGTGATCTCCGTCAGCGGCAGCCCTTGCAGCATCGTGAAGAGCTTGAGCTCAAGGCCGGCCTCCTGAATCGCGGTGTTGCCGCCGTTCACGATCTGGTCGAGCGCGGCGCCGCCAAATGCCGTCATCCACAGCACCGACACAAGCGACGGGATCAGCAGAACGCAGATCATGAACTCGCGCACCGTCCGGCCACGGCTGACGCGAGCGATGAACATGCCCACGAACGGCGACCACGAAATCCACCACGCCCAGTAGAACGCCGTCCAGCCTTGCGAGAAGTTCGCGTCCTCGCGTCCGAATGGCATCGAAAGGGCCGGCAGGTACTGAAGGTAGGCGCCGAGGTTGCTGAAGAAGCCGGTCAAAATGGCCACCGTCGGCCCGACAACAATGACGAACCCAAGCAGCAGCGCCGCAAGCACCATGTTGATCTCAGACAGCCGCTTCACGCCCGCATCCAGGCCCGCGAGCACAGATACCAGCGCCACACCGGTAATCGCCAGAATAAGGATCACCATCGAGGTATCATTGACCGGCAGCCCGAACAGGAACTCGAGCCCTGCGTTCGCCTGCTTGGCGCCAATGCCAAGCGATGTCGCAAGACCAAACAGGGTCGCGAATACGGCAAGCGTGTCGATGATGTGCCCGGTCCAGCCCCACACGCGCTCACCGAAGATCGGATAAAACGCCGACCGGATCGTCAGCGGCAGGCCCTTGTTATAGGAAAACAGGGCCAGTGCGAGCGCCACAACCGCGTAGACCGCCCAGGGGTGCAGGCCCCAGTGGAAGATCGTTGCCGCCATGCCGAGCCGCTGGGCTTCCGCCTGATCGCCGGCCGCAGCCCCAAGCGGTGCCCAGTCGGTGCGCGCGCCGCCGTCGGCAGCCGTGCCGCCAAGCGCGGATGTGTAATGGGAAATCGGCTCCGAGACGCCGTAGAACATAAGGCCGATGCCCATGCCCGCGGCAAACAGCATCGCAAACCAACCGGTATACGAGTAATCGGGTACCGCATCGCGCCCGCCAAGCCGCACGCTGCCATAGGGCGTGACAATCAGGAACAGGCAAAGCAACACGAACAAGTTGCCCGACAACAGGAAGAACCACGAAAACGTCGACGTCAGGAAGTTTCGAAGGTCGCCGAACAATGGACCCAAACTGTCCTGGAACAACAGCGTGACAACCGTGAAGACGACCACAGTAAGCGACGAAACCACGAAAACTGGATTATGGATATCCAGGCCGAATGGGCCAATTCGCGGCTGAATGTTGTGTTCGCCGATCGTGTGTTCGGTCTCAATGATATTGGCCGGTCCTTCCGGCTCCGGGATCGCGTTGTCCATCGATTGGTCGGTCATGAAATCTCCTGGATCTTTGCACGCGCGTGAAAAGGCCGCCGACGCGAAGCATGCCTCGGAAACGCGCCGGAAACGGCTTTGTTCAGCGGACGATAAGAACGGAAACGTTGGCGTGGCTCGCGATCGTCCCGCCGTTCGACGGCCAGACGTAATCAGCGATGGTTGGCGCATGCGACGCCATGACCACGAGTTCCGCGCCCAATTCCGCGATCGCCTTCATCAGGACCGTGTCCAGCTGGATCGATGGATCATGAGCCGTGTAGGCTTTGGACGTCGCGCTGATGCCGTGCTTTGCCGCCTGTTCGGCGGCGAAGGCAGCGAGCTTGTCGGCGTATTCGTCGGGATTATGCGCGACCGCTGATGGTGCACCGGATGTCACCCCAACGTAGGTGATTTCGGCGCTGAAGGTCTTCGCCATGACGGCGGCAACGCCCAGTGATTTCTCAAGAAAATCACGATGGGCCAAATCAACAGGAACCAGAATCGTTCGGAACAAAACCCCTCCCTTTCAAGCGACCAGAAGTCGCTGCCTGAAGCCGTTGTCTGAAGTCATTCAACGTCAGTTTAGAAACGCATGTTTTCACTGTAACATTGATCGCATTCAATGCCAAAAATTGGAGAAGTCAGTCGACATATTAATGTCGTAACGGCTATGAAAAATTCATGGGCGTACGGATGCACGCCCATCTCTCTTGCCGCCCACCGACCACTGGCCACTGCGACGGCGCACTTTGCGCTCAGTCGTTGCGTCCGCGAATGGCTGCGGTGACGGCCTCCGTGACATCTTGGGTGCGTGCTTGCCCGCCTAAGTCTGGCGTGTGGGTACGCGGATCGGCCGTGACCGTCTCGATCGCCGCCATCAAACGCGAGGCCGCCGCCGGTTCGCCGAGGTGCTCAAGCATCATCACCGCCGACCAGAACGTCCCGATCGGGTTGGCAATGCCCTTGCCCATGATGTCGAAGGCGGAGCCGTGGATCGGTTCAAACATGGACGGATATGCCCGCTCAGGGTTGAGGTTGGCCGTTGGCGCAATCCCGAGCGAACCAGACAGCGCCGCCGCAAGATCAGACAGGATGTCGGCGTGCAGGTTGGTCGCCACAACCGTATCGATCGACTGCGGCTTGGCCACCATGCGCATCGTCATCGCATCGACCAGCATTTTGTCCCACGTCACATCGGGAAACTCTGGCGCGATTTCGGCTGCGATCTCGTCCCACATCACCATGGCGTGGCGCTGCGCGTTGGACTTCGTGACAACCGTCAGAAGCTTGCGGGGCCGCGACTGCGCGAGGCGGAAGGCAAACCGCATGATGCGTTCAACGCCCGGGCGCGTGAACATCGCGACATCGGTTGCAGCTTCCAGCGGCGAGCCCTGATGCACGCGACCGCCAACCCCGGCATACTCGCCTTCCGAGTTTTCGCGCACGATCACCCAGTTGATTTCGTCGGCATTGACCGCACGCAGCGGCGATGTGATGCCCGGCAGGACACGCGTCGGCCGGACATTGGCGTACTGATCAAACGGTTGGCAAATCGCCAGCCGCAGGCCCCACAGCGTGATGTGATCGGGAATGTCGGGATGTCCAGCCGAGCCGAACAGGATCGCATCGTGATCCTTGATCTGGTCGCGCCCATCCTCCGGCATCATGCGGCCGTGCTTGAGGTAGTAATCACCGCCCCAATCGAAGTGGTCGAAAGAAAACCGAAAGCCAGCGTCTTTCTCTGAAACGGCATTGAGCACGTCGACGCCGGCCGAGATGACTTCACCGCCAATACCGTCACCTGGAATGGCCGCGATACGATACGTTTTCATAGTCCCCCCAATGTGTCATCGGTCTGTTATACCGATTGCAGGCCGGTCGTCACGGGCGCAAGCATGAACGCGTAAGCTTGGCAGATATGACCCGCCGCACACAGCGCGATCGGCCCGGTCAAGCGAAACGCGAAATCGTGTCGTGGTCCGGCCAGCGCGAATGATGGGATAAAAACGGTCCTACAGGCGGCCGGCTTCGCGCAAAAAGCTTAAGGCCAGACCAATATGTTCAACCCGGAGGCGATGTCCGCCTTCAAACAAACAAAGCGTCAGCAAATCACCATTCTGATTTCGGCGCTTTGCGCAATCAAGCTCGCCAGCGATGCGCCTTTGGGCATTCCCGAATTGTCCATGCTTGGAATACATGGCCAACACGTCGTGGACATTCCCGCGCATGAAGGGACCTTTTGGCTTTCCCGCAACCGGAACAACGCGATCGTAGCGCCCGTGAATGTGAACAAGACTGCGCGCTGGGGCGCGGCAAGTGCTTGGAATAGGTTGCCAGAATGTCCCCGCCATCGGGATGAAAGCTGCAAACTCACGCGACATTTTGCAGGCCGTCACCCATGTCAATTGGCCGCCGGCTGAAAAACCGGTCATGACGCGCCGGGCCGGATCGATCCCAAACCGTTGTGCCGCGTCGCTCAAAACCGCGCGGATATACGCGATTTCGTCGATGCGCTTTGTTGGGTCTTGCCACGGTGATCCGGCCATCGCCCAAGCCGCCCCCACCGATTTCAGGGAGATCAAGGCGAGATCGAAATGTGCCGCTAGCCCGGCAAATCGGCGGCTGCGCATCGGCCCGCGCCCAGTCCCACCCAAACCGTGCGCATAGATCAGCGCACCAAAGGGCCGGTCACGCTCCGATTGGTCGGGGACGAGGGCATAATAATAGCGTCCATCGGGCAAAACGCATTTGCCACCCGTCCCACAGGCCAACGCTGGGCGCGCAATCGCAATCAGAACCAACAGCCCGAGTAAAAAAATACGCATAAACGAAGATCTTCACACTTACCGTCTGGACTGGCCGGGTAAGACGCGCGGCGTCTTTACATATCGCGTAAAGACGCCATGCCAACCCGAAAACGAGACCAGGTCGCGATCACGCCCACGGACGAGACGCTGCGGCAGATTTCTCATAATCCGAAATCTTATCAGCGCGCTCCATCGTGAGGCCGATATCATCCAAGCCATTCAGCAGGCAGTGCTTGCGGAACGGGTCAATGTCGAATTTGATCACACCACCATCAGGCCCGCGGATTTCTTGCGTTTCCAAATCGACGGTAACGACCGCGTTGGCGCCGCGCTCTGCATCATCCATCAGTCTGTCGAGGTCTTCCTGCGGGAGTTTGATCGGCAGGATCCCGTTCTTGAAGCAGTTGTTATAAAAGATGTCAGCAAACGACGTTGAAATCACGCATTTGATGCCGAAGTCCTTCAGCGCCCATGGCGCATGTTCGCGACTTGAGCCGCATCCGAAATTGTCGCCAGCGACCAGGATTTCCGCATTCCGATAGGCCGGTTTGTTGAGGACGAAATCCTCTTTCTCCGAGCCATCTTCATGAAAACGCAATTCGTGAAACAGCGATTTGCCGAGACCCGTGCGCTTGATCGTTTTGAGGAATTGCTTTGGGATGATCGCGTCAGTGTCGACGTTGATCATTGGCAGCGGGGCCGCAACGCCCGTTAGTGTCGTGAATTTATCCATGCGTCTCCCGCCCCGGCGTGTTGTGTT
Source organism: uncultured Hyphomicrobiaceae bacterium (assembly GCA_964579305.1). Taxonomy (GTDB): domain Bacteria; phylum Pseudomonadota; class Alphaproteobacteria; order Rhizobiales; family Hyphomicrobiaceae; genus JBCBWG01. The sequence goes on along the minus strand of CAZOGY010000014.1, from coordinate 28,289 downwards.
GGCGTGCATTGTGGGTTGTGGCGCGCGTACCTTTGCGCTCAGTGCAAGCGCCAGAAGCGGCCAGACCGAACAATTAGCCCGGATCGCGGTGGTTCGCAAAGTGTGCGTGGTTACCAGACCTTCCGGTCATAAAAGCACTGACGCATGATTGCGCAGCGCCGTGATCCCGAAAGATGCATCATGCTGCTGCGCGCCGGCGAAATAAACCGGCACACCTGTTCCAGCCCGTCGCTGTCCAGCCAGCCGTAGCGGCGGCCGCGCTGTACAGCAAAACAATCCGCCCGCGTTTCGTCCGGCCCGCGGTATTGATGACCGCACTCGTGCGCGTAAATCCAAAGCTTCACCGGCGTCGACACGCGCGCCAACAGCCGCGGATTGAGGATCACGAAACCCGGATAAGCCGCGCCAAAATCATCCAGATGGACATCGAGCACGGTTGGCCGCCGGCCACAGCGCATGGCGACCGAATCGATCATCAGATCGCCTGCCGCGATAATCTGACCACCGACGGTTTCGGCATAGGTTTCCGGTGTCGGAGCCTGGGCAGCGCAAACCGACGCGCCCAGGCATAGCGACAGCAAGCCAGCAACAACCCTAAGCGCAGCAGCGCGCGATCGCGCACAAAGATGTCGTCCGACGGGTCCCAAAGCGATCACGCAATCCCCCACAGAATGCGGAATAACCTCTGATCACGAATGATCAGGCCGAATGGTGAACGCGACGTTTCTTTCACATCTAGTGCTGCCGAAACTGGCGCTTCCCATGGCGGTAACGTGGAGTAATGCAGACGATTTGGTGCCCGTCATCAACGCGGCGTGTCCATTTCGGCCGCGATGCCCGGTTTCCACAGCCCTGAGAAAAAGCCTGAGCCGCCGCGCTTTCGACCGTTTTGCGCGGAGCCGCTGCGTCAGGCAGCAATCAATTCGGACGCTCAAAAGGCGGCGTGCGTCATGCCTTGTCGGCGATCAGCAAGAGTTCGGTCAGCTCAAATGTCGTGTCGCTGTCGTCATCGGCGACGCCGAGTGTTGGTTTGAGAAACGCGCGCAAGGCCGGTGTAGCAGCCTCCAGTCTGCCACGAAGGCTTCGCCGCGTTGCGTCGGATACCGAAAGCGTATCGCACCAGAGCTTCAAGTTCATGGTCTTCGCCAGGTGCTCAGTATGGCGCACGCGCAATCCCGCTCCTTCCACGGCCGCAATCCATTCGCTTTGCGATAGGGCACGCGCATGGCTTGGATCGCGTTCAGCCTCAAAAGCATTATGAAGGTCACGGGCTTCGGCAAGAGCGTCCGGATCATAAGCGGGCGAGGTCGCCGCATCGGGGCTTAGGTTGTCGACCAGCGCGAATGTGCCGCCGGCTTTGAGCACGCGCGCAACCTCCGCCACGAAGGCGGGAATATCGGGAAAGTGATGCGGCGCGATGCGGCAGGTTACCAGGTCGAACGCGCCAGCTTCAAACGGCAGCGCCATCGCGTCGGCAGTTTGACAGGTGACGTTGGACAGCCCCCGCGCCTTTGCCAGCGTCTCGGCTTCGCGCAGCATCTCCGCCGTTACGTCGCTTGCGATGACGCTCGCGACGTGCGGTGCGAACGTCAAAGCCGTATGCCCGGCCCCGGTCGCGATATCCAAGACGGACCAGTCGGGCTTCGGCGCGGTTAACGCAACGAGCCGCTGAAGCGATGCGCCCTTGGCGTGGACCGGTGATGTGACGTAGTTCGCGGCGTTTGGCCCGAACTGCTCTTGGACGGTTGGCTTGCTCATATCCAGGACCCTAGAGAAATATCCGATTTCACGGAATCGCTTTGCGCTCCGCAGATCGGATGATGCTATGGGCGCGTTGTTCGGCCAGGAAAAGACCTCATCGCACGGCCCGATAGTTGCGCTGTCAGACGCCGCTACGCGTCGGTCCCCGATAGCGGATGGCGCCGAGCGTTGACCGTTTCGGCCGCCAAGAGCACAAGCCCCGCCACCAATGAGGCAATCACAAAGCCGGTGAAAAGCGGCACCAGCGTGCCGTCAAATCGTTGCCCGACATAGGTCCCAAACGAGACGGCGATCAACGACGTTGTCGCGGCGATGACCGCGGAGGCGGAGCCCGCAATATGCCCCATCGGCTGCATTGCCTGCGCGTTGAAGTTTCCGAACAAAACGCCAAAGCAGAAGAAAATGGGTATCAGGATCGCCATCGCGATTGGCAGGGACGGCGCGCCGCCCGACCAAAGCGATATCATCAGCCCCAGCACCGCGATCGTCAAAAGACCAATCAAGGCGGTCACCGATAGCCGCAACATGCCAAGCCGCATGACCATGCGCGCGTTGGTCATCGAAGCTGCGCCAATCGACAGGGCAAGCACGGCAAAGTACGCGGCAAACCAGTCTCCGGCCTGAAAGATATCGCTAAAGATCTGCTGCACAGAGGTGAGAAACCCCACAAACGAGCCGAAGACGAAGCCCGCCGCAACCATGTAACCAACCGAGATCGGATGGCTCAAACATTCCCCGAACGCCGCTGCAATACGGCTGAGCCGCAATGGCAAATGGCGCTCTGGCGGATGGGTTTCCGGTTGCCGCAGCGTCAGCCAAACGATCGCGATCAATGCGAGCAGAAGGAACGCCCCAAAGATCATCCGCCACGGTGCAACCAGCATGATCAATTGACCAAGCGCTGGCGCAAGCGCCGGCACCAGGATGAACACGGTCATCACGAATGACATGACACGGGCCATCGCCCGGCCCTCAAACTGGTCGCGCACAAGCGCAATCGTAACGACGCGCGGCCCCGCGGCCCCGACACCTTGCAGGAAACGGCCAACGAGCATGGTCTCGTAATTGGTGGCAATCATCGACAGAAGCGAGCCCGCGAAGAACAGGCACAGTCCGGCTTGGATGATCGGCCGTCGCCCAAAGCTGTCGGACAGCGGACCACTGAACAGCTGCCCAACGCTTAAACCAAGCAACAGCGCGGAGATCATGTATTGCGGCGCGTTGGGCGAACCGGCCGACAAGTCACGCCCGATTGCCTGCATGGCCGGCAGGATCGCGTCGACCGACAGCGCCACGAGTGACATCAGCATTGCCATTAAGGCAACGCGCTCAGAAAAGCTCGCTGGTTTCACGTCACAGCCTCACGCGGTTTCGCGCGTCCCGTAGACACAACGGCGGGCTGGACGAAATTTTCGCCGCCGAGAGTGGGTCGAACCCGTTGCGTTTGCCGATGCATGGCCGATGGGCCGCGTGTAATCGCGGCCCGTCTCGATTGCGGTTGAGCGTTTTTTCCGCGAACAGCTTCGCGGTTGCAGACTAAAAAACCGTATTCAGATGAATTAGCGAACAGAGAACTCGATCCGACGGTTCCGCGCGCGGTTTTCACTGCTGGTGTTTGGCGCAATCGGACGTGCCGCGCCGTATCCAACGACCCGCAGACGCTCCGCGCTAATCCCTTTCCTGACCAGATACCGTGCAACGGCGTTGGCCCGCGCTTGTGAAAGTTTCAGGTTCAGGTCCTCAGCGCCGGTCGAATCCGTGTGACCTTCGATCGTCAGCCGCACGGTGGCGCAAGACGCGGCCGCCTCGGCAATGGCATCAAGCGTCGTAAAGCTGTCGCCCGCCAGATCCGATCGGCCGAAGCCAAAAAGAATGATGCCGTCTTTGGCGCGGCGCCGGACAACCTCAAGGCAGGCCAAGGCTTCCGCCGATGGCTTTGGCCGTTTGGCGGCCTCGCGTTGGTTTTGCAAGCGAAGACGTTCGACCGCAGCCCACTTTGCAAGCTCAGCATCGCGCCGCCGCCGCCGTTCGGCCTCCCGACGCTGCGCTGCGGCACGTTGGGCTGCACGGCGCGCCCGTTCGGTTTCCAGATCATCAAGCCGCTTGCGCTCAATGGCGGCCCACTTGGCAAGTTGCGCGCGTTGCCGCTCGGCTGCTTCACGTCGCGCCTGGGCACGGCGTTCAGCTTCGCGCCGTTCACGCGCCGCCTGCGCGTCGGCCAACCGCTTGCGCTCAATCTCAGCCCATTTGGCAACTTCGGCACGCTGGCGCTCGGCTGCTTCACGCCGCGCCTGGGCACGGCGTTCAGCTTCGCGCCGTTCGCGTGCAGCCTTCAAATCGGCCAGACGCTTGCGTTCAATCTCAGCCCACTTTTCAAGTTCGGCCTGCCGGTCACTTGGGGCCCTTTGCTGGGCCGTTGCCGCCCCCTCAGCTTGGCGCCGCGCGCGTTCGGCCTGCAACTCGGCAAGCCGCTTGCGTTCCACCTCGGCCCACTTGCGCAGTGTGCGCTCGCGCTGTGCAGCGCGCTCTTGACGGGCGCTGACTTGGGCGAGACGCGCCGCTGCCGCTTCGGCATCCTTGCGGCTTCGAAACTCGGCAAGATCAGAAACGAACCCGGCCCGCTCGGCAGCGAGCGCTGCTGATTTCGCCTCCGCCTCCCGATCGCTCTGCGCGGTCAAAAACTGCTGGATTGCCGTCACAAACCCGGTGCGCTGGGCCGCAAGCCGCGTCTCGTCGGCAGACATCTTGGCGCGTGCCGCCTGAGCCATCTCGCGTCGGCGTTCTGCGGCCGCACGCGCTTGGCGACGGGCTTCGCGCTTGGCTCTGACCCGGGCGCCCCATGCGCTCAGTTCGGCCTGCCGGCGCGCGCGCGCTGCGCGGGCGGCCTCGCGTGCCTCGCGCCGGGCTGCACGTTTGGCCCGGACGCGTTCGCCCCAAGCTGCCAATTCAGCTTCACGCTGTTTGCGCGCCGCCGCCGCCGCCTCCCGCGCCTTGCGCCGTTCTGCGCGTCGGGCGCGAACCTTCTCGCCCCAGGCCTTCAATGCGTTCGCGCGACGCTCAGCGTCGGCGGCCCCCGCCGTTGCGGTGACCGGCCCATCGGGCTTTTCCTGCGATGACCCGGACGCGCTCACGATACGCGCGGGCTGCTCGGCGGGCGCTCTCTCCTGGCCCGCCGTTTCATCGATCTTCGGCTTCGATGAGAAAACTCCAAAGGCCAGCAGAGCAACGCCGACCAGCAATCCAATGAATGCCCATAAACCACGATTGAACACGACAACCCCCGACGACCCGCGACACACCGTTCCCGTTGTTATGCACAGGCAATGTGCCAACGAGAAGAGCCAATCCTTATCACAAAGTCGCAGGCCACGGTCGTACCAGGGTGCCAAGCCCATCTTGGGCCGCACGCAAACCGTCCGCCAAAGGATTTTGATGTCCGTTGGCTCTGATGCGCTCCACGGCCGACGGGATCGCCACCAACCTGACAACATGCAGGGCATCGCGCGCAACGGGCCAGCGGTGTGCCGGGGCGTAAACCGTCCGCCCCGCCGCCAGCCCGTCGCCGCCTGGTCCCGAAATCCACAGGCTCAAGCCGTCGTTTTGCGCACGTCGACGAAATGGCCGGCGAGTGCGGCAGCTGCGGCCATGGCCGGCGACACAAGGTGCGTCCGTCCGCGGTAGCCCTGACGACCCTCAAAGTTGCGATTGGACGTCGATGCGCACCGCTGGCCTGGCTTCAATTGGTCAGGGTTCATGCCAAGGCACATGGAGCAGCCCGGCTCGCGCCATTCAAACCCGGCGGCCTGGAAGATCGCATCGAGCCCCTCGGCTTCCGCCTGCGCTTTCACAAGGCCGGAGCCGGGCACGATATGCGCATAGTCGAGCCGGTCTGAAATCTTCTTGCCTTCAACGATCTTGGCAACCTCGCGGAGGTCTTCGATCCGCCCGTTGGTGCAAGACCCGATCCACACCACGTCGAGCGGGATGTCCATCATCTTGGTGTTCGGCTCAAGCCCCATGTAGGCCAGAGAGCGTTCCGCCGCGGCGCGCTTGGCCGGATCTTCAATTTTTTCTGGATCAGGCGTTGCGCCCTCAATCGAGACCACCTGTTCCGGGCTCGTCCCCCACGTCACGATCGGTGGAAGGTTCGCCGCGTCAAGCGTCACGACAGTGTCGAACACGGCATCGGGATCTGTTTGCAGCGTCGACCAATAGGCAACCGCAGCCTCCCACGCCGCGCCTTTCGGTGCTTTCGGGCGCCCCTCCAGGTACGCGAAGGTCTTCTCGTCGGGGGCGACCAATCCAGCGCGCGCACCGCCTTCAATAGACATATTGCAGACCGTCATCCGCCCTTCCATGGACAGCGCGCGGATCGCTTCACCGTCATATTCGATCACGTGACCGGTTCCCCCGGCCGTGCCAATCTGGCCGATGATGGCGAGGATGATGTCCTTCGCGGTGACGCCGTCTGGAAGTTTGCCGTCCACCGTCACGCGCATGTTTTTCGATTTGCGCTGCAAGAGCGTTTGCGTGGCCAGCACATGCTCCACCTCGGAGGTGCCAATGCCGTGGGCAAGCGCGCCGAATGCACCGTGTGTCGCCGTATGGCTGTCGCCGCACACGATGGTCGTGCCAGGCAATGTAAAACCCTGCTCGGGCCCGATCACGTGGACAATGCCCTGCCGGGCGTCGGTCTCGTTGTAGTATTCGATGCCGAAATCGAGTGCGTTTTTCGCAAGTGTCTCGACCTGGATCCGGCTTTCGGCATCGTCAATGCCCTGGGATCGATCGGACGTTGGCACATTGTGGTCGACAACCGCGAGTGTCTTTGCTGGCGCGCGAACGGAGCGCCCTGCCATGCGCAGGCCCTCAAACGCTTGCGGGCTGGTCACTTCATGGACGAGGTGCCGGTCGATATAAATCAGGCACGTTCCATCGTCCTGTTGCTCCACGATGTGATCGTCAAAAATTTTGTCGTAGAGCGTTTTGCCCATCGTGTTCTGCCTCGGTCAGGTTTGATCGTCGTGTTCTTGCCGTCGTCGCGCTTTTCAATGCCAGGCCGCGGCGACCATCGCCGGCAACGGACGGGCGCCACGATCTGCAATTTGGCGCCCGGTCAGCGTCCCTCGTGTTCGAAGCCAACTCATCGAACCCAGTTGATCGAACGCAGGCACGCGACTTAAGGCGTCAAACGGCACATCACAACAATATCTCACAGGCGCCGGTCACAGGTCTAGAGCATCAGCTGACCCCAGGTGATCGCAGTCGCGGTCAAATGGTCGGACACGGGACAAGGATGCCCGTTGAGGTTGGAAATAGAGCAATGTGGGCCGATCTGGGACGCGAGACGCGCTTCCGCTAATGCATGTCGCGTCCAATCGGATTCACGCCCCAAGGCCGCAAAGCGGCCCGGGTCGTCGATGTTCGTGTTCGAAACATCGACACGAAAACGGCCCGCCCCAGCTGAGCGCCAACGGTCCGTGAGCGCAACAGAGCGAAAGCGAGGCGCATTTCATGCGACACCCTTTAGATCGGACATAGCGTTTGCCCAACAGCGCGCATCGCGGCGACGGCGCCAAGGCGCAATGTGACGTAGAAAAAAGCCGGGCCGATTTCACGCCAGCCCGGCAAAGTGAGATGATACCGCAGTATCCTTCAATGAAGGCGTCAAAGGGAGGGTCCACCTTCGCGCTGTCCGTCACAGCTCCTACAGTAGATTGGAAAAGGTTGATCGGCGCCAGCTTCGCGCGCGCATATTCGTTATGCGGCACCCGCATGACGCTGCAGAAGCTGAACAGTCGGCGGCCCGCCGGGTATGGCAACCCGCTCAAGCGACAAGACAAAAGATCCTGTCATTTCGAGCCGCGTGCCTTGGCGACCAGATAATCGCGCAGCACATGCACTTTCTTCGCGGTTTTGAGTTCTTCCGGATACACAAAAAGAACTTGCAATTTCGGCAGATCGACATCCCCGAGAACGGGCACCAAATCTTTTTCTTCCTCTGTGAGGTAGTCCGGAAGCAAGCCGATCCCAATGCCGGAGCGGATCGCATATTTGATCGCGATGACGCTGTTGACCCGCAAGACCGGGTCGCGCTCGCTGCGTCCTTCCAGACCCGCGGTCTCAAGGAACCTCAGCGCGGACAAATGTTGTGCCGGGTTGCCGCTGTAAGACACGAAGCGATGACTTCCCAGCTCTTCAAGCGAGCGCGGCGCACCGTGGGTCTTGACATATTGCGTTGAGGCGAACGCCCGCACGCGCATGCTCATAAGCGGTCGCCGGATCAAATCGGGGTTTTCCGGCTCGTGCGTCCAGATCGCCACGTCTGCCGCCCGCATGGCAATGTCGACCTGGTCGTCGTTGAGCAGCAATTCCACGCGAATGTCGGGATAAAGGTCCATGAATTCGCGCAGGCGCTGCGTGACCCACACCGTACCCAGTCCGATCGGCGTGGTCAGACGCAAGTCTCCAGCCGGCTTCGTCGTCGCATCCGACAGAAGCATCTCGGCTGTCTGCAAGCGGTTCATCACGTCCGATGCGGTTCTGTAGAGGAGTTCGCCCTGCTCGGTCAGGACCAAGCCGCGCGCATGCCGGTGAAACAAGGCAACGCCAAGCTCCTTTTCCAGCGACGACACCTGCCGGCTGACAGCCGATTGGCTCATGCGCAGCGTGTCGCCGGCGTGCGTGAAGCTTCCGGCATCGGCAGCCGCGTGGAAGATCTTCAGCTTGTCCCAATCCATGCGAGCGCTTTCAAGGTTTGATCAATGCCGCGGGACCCGCCGGCGCGTTCCCGAGCTCCGCTGTCTATCGCAACCGGCCCGACTTGTCGCGGGGCTGCGCACCCCCCGCGAGACGTTACAGGAAACCCGGCGCCCCAGGCGCCCCGGGTGCCTTGACGGCATGTGCGGCCCTGGACTTGAGGCGCCTCCGCCCTTGGAACCGCCGCGCCGATTAAGCAAAAATCAGCGCGCCCAGCGTTATTCCGCGGCTTGCGGCAGCGTTTCTTGTGCGGCCAGAAAGCGCTCTGCTTCGAGCGCCGCCATACAGCCCATGCCGGCTGCGGTGACAGCTTGGCGGTACACTTCGTCAGTGACATCACCGGCGGCATAAACCCCCGCGATCGACGTGGCCGTCGAGTCCGGCGCGGTAACGATGTATCCGCTCGGGCGCATCTCCAACTTGCCCTTGAACAGGTCCGTCGCCGGCGCATGGCCAATCGCGATGAACACGCCGTCAGCGGCCACATCCTGAATATTGCCGGTCTCAACGTGTTTGAGCCGCACGCCCGTCACACGCTTTGGATCTTCCGCGCCCACGATTTCATCGATCACGCTGTCCCAAACGACCGTGATTTTGGGATGTTTGAACAACCGCTCCTGCATGACTTTTTCCGCACGAAGGCTGTCGCGGCGGTGCACAAGCGTCACCGACTTGGCAAAGTTCGTCAGGAACAGCGCTTCCTCAACGGCGGTGTTGCCACCCCCGACGACAACGACGTCCTTGCCGCGATAGAAAAAGCCATCGCACGTTGCGCACGCCGAAACACCGTGGCCCATGTAAGCTTGTTCTGACGGCAGGCCGAGCCATTTGGCTTGCGCGCCCGTCGCGATAATCACGCTGTCGCAAGTATAAACCTCGCCCCCGTCGGCCGTCAGTCTGAACGGCCGCTGGCTCAGGTCGACGTCAACGATCATGTCCATCACGAGTTGTGTGCCGCAGTTGGCGGCCTGCGCCTGCATCTGCTCCATCAGCCATGGGCCCTGGATCGGATCGGCAAAACCTGGGTAGTTTTCGACGTCAGTTGTAATCGTCAACTGACCGCCGGGTTGCGTACCCTGGATCAGTATCGGCGAAAGCATCGCGCGCGCCGCATAGACCGCAGCGGTGTAGCCGGCAGGTCCTGATCCGATAATGATGACGGGGGCGTGAGTGGCAGCGGACATCGTGCGGCTCTTCCAGTGCGTTGCGTGGCGACGAGTGATGAAAACCTGAGCGCAAGGTGTGTCGGTGCGCCTGCGGGGTCAACCCGATATGGGACCTTGGCTCGACCGATCGCGATTTGAGTTCGGCGCAAGTGCCGTAAGTGCCGCATTGAGAAACGTGCACAGGTCATCGGTCACATGGTGGATATGGTCTGGCGCCTGCGTCCACCGCCGCATCGCTTGCTGCACTGGATGATCCATATAGCTGGAATGGACCAGGACCGTGGTCATGCCGATGGCGTGTGCCGGTTCAAGATTATGCGGCATGTCTTCAAACATCGCCGCTTGCTGCGCTTCAACGCCATGGCGATGAACGAGCCGGTCATAAGCCTCAGCCTGTGATTTCTGGACAAATTCGGTCGCAACAATATCCATGATGTCTTCGAATAAATGCAGAATACCGAGTTTGCCCGCAACGTTTTCTGCATGTTTCCGTGAGCCCGCCGTGAAAATAAGTTTGCGCCCAGGCAGCGTCTCAATCGCCTTGGCAAGCTCTGGGTGTTGCGGCACCACGGTCAGGTCAATGTCGTGGACGTAATCCAGAAACCGGTCCGGCTCCATGCGGTGGATTTTCATCAGCCCCGCAAGCGTCGTGCCGAATTGGCGATAATAGCTCTTTTGCAAATGCCGCGCGTACTGCAGAGGCACGCCCAAATGCTCTGCAATGAATTTGGCCATACGCTGATCCACTTGAGCAAACAGATTGCATTCGGCTGGATAAAGCGTGTTATCGAGATCAAAGATCCAAATCTGCGTGTCGTCGAACCCGCGCGTGCCGGTCCCGGCAAAGTTCGGCTTCATCGGCTTGGTTGTTTTAAGCTCAGTCATCCACTGGTCCTACATCGCCGCGCTGCCGCGCTTTTAATGCATGCCGCATCCAAACGGATTCACGCCCCAAGGCCGCAAGGCGGCCCGTGAGCGCAACAGAGCGAAAGCGAGGCGCATTTCATGCGACACGCTTTAGCACCCGCGTGCTGCAACTGGCCAACGGCTCTCGCCCCCACGCGGCAAATCGGCGAAATTAGGTGCGAACACGGCACGCATATTCGCTGTCGTCTGATCGGTTTGGCGACCTTAATGACTGAAAGACGAGCCTCAACGTTCAGGCCGGCAGCACGTCGCATCGCAATGGGCCGGACCGTTCTGGTCGAGATTGACCTCAAGCGCATCGCGACAACAGTCTGTCAGCGCGCGCGCCAAGCGGGCCCGGCCACGCTGCACGCGAGACTTCGCACCCGGAATAGATAATCCAAGCTGCTCTGCCATATCCGCAAAGCTCAGCCCGTCGAGGTCTTTCAGCCTGATCGCTTCGGCATCTTGCGCAGAGAGCTGGCTCAACAACGGCCGCACGCAGTCAGCATAACTCATCAAGCTGCTCTGGCCGGTTTCGCCGGCTGCACCGCGCGCCTCCTCATCCTGAACATTCTCAAGGGCGTCGATGATGTCCACCTGGTGGAGCGCGCGTCGTTGCGCGCGCAGGAAGTCGATCGCGACATTTGCCGCGATCGCTTTCAGCCAGACGTCGAAGCGCGCGCCATCGGCAAGCTGATCTCGTTTGACGAGCGCTTTTTCAATGGCGGTTTGAATAACGTCATCGGCATCAGGACCGTGGACCCCGCGACGCCCCACCACCGCTTTCAAATCGCCAAGAACGGTTTGCCAGGCCGGATCCGGGTGCTGTGTCACGCGCAGCAGCCTGGCCTGCAGCAACGGTCCGTTTGCTCAGGACCTGCAAAGAAGCGTTCGATGTTGGCTGAACCGCGGTGCGCGGCCTCACCAGCAAGGCCCGCCGGCGGCCGGCCAGTTGTCTTTTGAGTGGTGGCCGCAGCAATCAACTTGTTGACGATCAACGCAACAGGCGGGGTCAACGTCTGTTCCCCATCCCAGACCCAGATCCGGCAATCAACGCCGTCGGCGCAGTTGCACAACTCGCCGCATTCCCGGCAGGTGTTCTGGTAGGCCTCGGGCTGGATGTCTTCGCCGTTGATCAAAAGGGTCGGCGAGGCCACAAATCCGCGCGCCGCCGCCTGTTCGGCAGATGTCACATGCGTGCGCGTCACTTCGCAGGAAACTCCGAGCGCCGCCAACATTGGCCCTGTCAGCTCAAGGGCCTCATCGAGTACATCGCTAGTGCCTTGGCAGCGTCCGCAGTGGCCTAAATCAAGGTACAAAAACTCAACCGCCAGTCTGCGGGCCTCGCCCGCGCCCTGTGGCCTGTCCGTCATGGCAGCCTCCCGTGCCTGATGTTTGATCGACTTCACATCTGGAAGACGTCAATTGGCCGGAATGGATGCAGGTTGCCGCCCCACCTGATCGTGCGAGCGCCTCAGCCGCGGCGCCGCTTGGAGCCGAACAGCGTGCCCACGCCGTGCTCGGTCAGCAGTTCGAGCAGCACGCAGTGCGGCACGCGGCCGTCAATGATCACCACCGCTTCAACGCCGGCTTCAACAACCTCGATGCAACCCTCGACCTTGGGGATCATCCCGCCTTGGATCGTCCCGTCGCGGATCAACCCGCGCGCCTCCTCGATATCCAATTCCGGGATCAGTTGCTTTTCCTTGTCGAGCACGCCCGCCACGTCGGTGAGCAGCAACAGCCGTTTGGCCTTCATGCGGGCGGCCAGCGCGGAGGCAAACGTATCGGCGTTGATGTTGTAGGTATTGCCGCTGTGGTCGAACCCGATCGGTGCGACGACGGGGATCAGGTCGGACTTTGAAATGACATCGATTATGTGCGGGTTCACCTCGGCTGGATCACCGACATAGCCGATGTCAACCGCCTGCATCAGATTGGACTCAGGATCGGGCATTTCGGTGATTTTCCGCGCGATCATCAAGTTGGCGTCCTTGCCCGAGATGCCGACGGCCTTGCCGCCCTGCCGGTTGATCGCCGCCACGATCTCTTTGTTGATCTTGCCCGCCAATACCATTTCCACGATCTCAACCGTCGGCTTGTCGGTCACGCGCAGGCCGTGGCGAAACTCTGAGCTGATCTGCAGTTTGTCGAGCATCGACTTGCTCTGCGGCCCGCCGCCGTGGACCACGACCGGGTTCACCCCGGACTGCTTGAGATAGACGATGTCCTTGGCGAACGCGTCGGCCAGCGCCTGATCACCCATGGCATGCCCGCCGAACTTCACGACCACGGTTTGTTCGTCGTAGTCGATCATGTGCGGCAGCGCCTCCGCCAGGATGCGGGCTTTCGCATGTGCGTCGACTGACGCGGAAACACCGCGGTCGTCATGCTGGTCGGGCGTTGGGGTCTCGTGGCTCATCTAGCCGCTCCTCGAACCATGATGGGTCGCACCTATCGCGTTTCTCACAAGGCGACAATGTTAACGCTGCGCGTGAAAAGCGGGCCTGCCGTGCCCACAAAGCCGCCGTAGTGGGTTGCAACAAGCAGCGCGGCTGAGCAGCGCTCTCATCAACAGCGTTTTCGGTCTCGACGCGCTGTCGCGGCGCACGTACATGCCTTTGGCCGGGCGGCTCCTGTGGGCCGTGGTCGGGCCTGGAGCGAGGAATGTCTCAGGACTTTTCGGAACTTTACGAGACCGCTGGTAGCAGCCAAGCGTTGCGCGCCACAATCGACCGTGCGCGGACCTACGCGCGCGAGCAAGGCCACCGCAAGGTGACGCTGGAACACTTGCTGCTGGCGCTGTCGGAAGATCAGGACGCCGGGCTCGTCCTGCAGGCCTGTCAGGTCGATTTTCTGCGCTTGAAACACGACGTTGGCGCCTATCTCGGCCGGCTAGACGATCGCGTCCTGCCTGGCCAGCCAACCGAGCCAGCGCCCCATGACGATCTTTTGCGGATCTTTCGCGTCGCGGACGCAGCGGCCAAACAGCGTTCGCGATCTCCCAACGGCGGCCTCGTACTGGCGGCTATTGTCGGCGATGCGCGTTCGCCTGCGGCCAACATGCTGCGATCTCAAGGTCTCACGTTCGACGAAGCCGTCCGCGCCCTGCAGGCTGCCAACGCGCAATTGCGCGCGGGCCAGGCCGTGCCGAGCGGGGCCGCGCCAGCCCAGCCCAACCCCGCATCGCCGCAACCAGGTCAGATCCCGAACCCGCAACCCGGTTCGCTTCCCCGCACAGCGCCACCTGAGCCAACGGCGAACGCCGGAGACGCGCCGCTTCCGCAGCCGCGTATCGTAAGAACCCAGCCGGACGCAGCCAACGCACCGGAACCAACCGCGCCGCCAAAACAACCCGCGGCCGATCCACAGTTGCCGCTGCCGCCACGTTCGCGCGTCCCGATCACCCCATTGTCGAGCGCGCCGGCTTCCAGCGCCGGTGGTGCGTCGCAATCAAACGCAAGTGCGCCGCCTCCGCGCCAGCAGGGCACCGCGCCGCAGGGACGTCCACCACAGCCGTCGCCAGCGCCAAACGTGGGCCAGACGGGCCTGCCGCGCGCCCCCGTGGCGAACCCATCGCCAACTCCATCCCCTGCGCCCTCGCCAAGTGCCAACGAACAAGTGCTCGCCGACGCCCGCAGGAAGGTCGCCGCAGGCGGACTGCGGCCAGGCGGGCCCACTGATACCGCGCGTGCGCCGGCCGACCGCGTTCCAGACGGCGGCCTTGCGCGCTTGAACCGCCCGCGATCCAACGACGGGCATGGCGACGATCCGATGACCGCGCCGCCGGCCGGCGCACCGCCGCAGGGACGCGCACCACAGCCAGGTGCCCCACCAGCCGGGCAATCGGCTGCGCCCCGTACGCCGGGCACGCGCCCTGCCGCGACACCACCGGCCTGGCCACCGGCGCCCGGGGCCGGGCATCCACAGGCCGGCCGGACACAGGCGCCGCCAACGCCGCAGCAACCAGGCCAACCACCCGGTGCGTCGCGTCCCCCGCCTGCGCAGCCAGCGCCAAATCAACCGTCTACCGGACCGTCCGGTCGCCTGCACGAGGCGCTCCCACCGCGCACACAGCCACCGGGACCGGCTGGTCCTGGTCCTGGTCCGCGGCCACCATTGCCGCAGCCCGGCGCCGGCCGCCCTTCGCCGCAAGATGTACCGCGCGATCCCTCGGCGCTGCCGCGGCCAGATCAAGGCCGCGATATGCCGACGCCGCCGCCGGGCGCACCGCGTCAGGCACAGCCGCCCGCCGGCGCACACGGTGCACCTGATCCGCGCCCGCCCGTTGTTCAAGGCGGTCAATCCGTGGCCGCAGGCGAGCCGCGCACACAGCCGCCGACCGGCGGTCGCCGGCAGAACATGCCCGTCCCAGTGCCCGCAGCCAGCCGCGAGACCGGTGCGCTGCCCGACGAAACCGAACTCATGGCCGGCGTTCCGCGCCGCATGCGATCGGGCACGGCCAAGACCGTCGAGGTTCGGATCGCACGCCAGGAAATCGAAGCGATCACGCGCGAGGGCCAAACCGGAAGCAGCAAGGCGCCCCATCACATTGCAACGCAAGCCATGACTGTGCGTCTGCGCGCGCCGGAAGGTGGCTTCTTTATTGAACCGATCGCCATTGAGACCCAATGGATCGACCGCCGGCCAGCGTTACAGGCCGACGATTACGCAATTTGGCGCTGGAGTGTGACGCCGCGCAAAAGAGGCCGCCGGGAGTTGCAACTTGCAATGTCACTGCGCCGCGTGACGACCGACGGCCACGTGCAGGATATTGCCCTGCCAAGTGAACGCATCGACGTCCGCGTTGCCGGCAACATGAGCTCCGGGCTCAAAACGGCGTTCGGCTGGTTTGTCGCCGCGCTGATAGGGGCTGGCCTTGCCGTTTTCTCAGGCCCGCTTCTGGGAACGCTTCTGTCTGCAATTCGCTAGTGTTCCGTTTCAGACATTTGCCACCAGCCGACTGAGGGTTCAGAGCAAATGTCTGGCACACAAGGAACACGAGCAAGTCTATGTTTCTCGTTTTGCTTTTGTCATTGACGTTTGCGCGCCGACCTCGCCGCAACCGGGAGGCAAACGTCAATGACATTTTGAAATAGAGCAATCTCATCCGATCAGCGACACGCAAAGCGAATCCGTAAGATCGGATATCGCTCCAGGGCGCAGCGGATCCACTGCTGGATCTGCGGTTGGCGGGCATCGGCGGATGCTACAAGAGGGCAGGGTCGATTAACGCCGCTTCGAAGATTGCGGCCCGCAGATCGCCGATCCCGATCCGTTTCTCAGACGATGTCGCGATCACCGTCGGCAGGGCGGCTGGATGCTCAGACAACGCGTCTTGCGTAAGCGCCTGAACCTTTTCCGCGCCCCCTGCTTTCAATTTGTCGATCTTGGTCAGCACGATTTGATAGGGCACCGCGCATTCATCGAGCAGTTTCATGATTTCGATATCGTTCGGCTTGAGCCCGTGCCGCGCGTCGATCAACACAAAGACCCGCCGCAGAAGCTGCCGACCGCGCAGATAGTCTTTGATCAAAGCCGTCCAGGCATCGACTTTTTGCTTTGGCGCGCGCGCATAACCATAACCCGGCATATCGACGATGAGCAGCGGAATGCCATCGGTGCGAAAAAAATTAAGTTCTTGCGTCCGGCCAGGTGTGTTCGATGTGCGCGCAATACCGTTCTGACGTAAAACCGCATTGATCAAACTGGACTTGCCAACATTCGATCGCCCCGCCAGAGCGATCTCCGAAACCGTTCCGGCCGGGAGAAAGTCAAGACTTGGCACGCCCATGACAAAATCCCAACGACGCTCGAACAATAGCTCGCCAAAACGTTGCATGGCGGCTTGATGGTCGCGATCGTCTGATGCTGCATCTGTCATGTTATGAAGCGAACCTGCCGGGCCAGAGCGCAGCGCCTGCGATTTCGCGCATTCGCGCAAATCATATTCTGGCGCTGCATGGCCACGGCTATCCACCGTGGCCCGATGCGACGTTACCCGCTCGTCTCGTTTTTATCGCGCTTTAGGATCTTATCTGGAAGCGCGAGCGCGGCGCTGTAGGTTTTCTTCAGGTTATCCAGCAGCGGCACGTCAACGCCTTGCCGCTTCATGATCACATACTGCTGGGCAATCGATAAGATGTTGTTCCACGCCCAGTAAATTACCAAGCCCGAAGCAAAGCCCGCCAGCATGACAGTGAAGATCGGCGGCATCCAATTGAAAACAGCCTGCTGCACGGGATCGGGCTGCTGCGGGTTTAACTGCATCTGCAGCCACATCGAAATACCCATAATGATCGGCCAGATACCGATCGTGTAGCCAAGCACAAGGCTTTCCGGGGCCGTGAATGGCAAAAGGCCAAACAGATTGAAAAGCGACGTCGGGTCTGGCGCAGACAAGTCGTTGATCCAACCAATGAACGGCGCATGCCGCATGTCGATCGAAATAAACAGCACTTTATACAGCGCAAAGAACACCGGGATCTGAACCAGCACAGGAAGACACCCGGCAAGCGGGTTGATCTTCTGGTCCTGATAAAGCTTCATCAGGGCCTTTTGCTGCTCCATCTTGTCGTCTTTGTACCGCTCCCGGATTTTTTCCATCTCCGGCTGCAGTTTCTTCATCTTCGCCATCGACTCATAGGACTTATTGGCGAACCAGAAGAAGAGAATCTTGACCAGAACGGTCACGCCCAGAATGGCGAACCCGAAGTTGCCGAACAGGCCGTAAAGCCAGTTCAAAACGTAAAACAGCGGCTTGGTGATAAAGTAGAACCAGCCCCAGTCGATCATCAGCTCAAATTGCTTGATACCGAAGCTTTCCTGATACCCCTCAATCAGGTCGACTTTCTTGGCCCCGACATAGAGCCGGTTTTCGGTTTGTGCGGAGCCCTTCGCTGGGATTTCTTTCCCAGCAAGCAGATATTCCGCTTTGAAAGTTTCAAGTCGGCCAAGCTGGCGCTGCGGGTTTGGCGAGCGCAGGCTCGCATCGAACTTCTGCGATTGATCCGGGATCAGCGCTGCGGCCCAGTACTTGTCGGTGAAGCCAAGCCAACCGCCGCTGACGCCGTCAAAGCGTTGGGTGCCGTCAGCCTCCCGGACATCTGCGTAGGTGATTTCGGTGAGGCCTTTGTCACCAAGTACGCCGATGAGACCTTCGTGCTGGATGAAAAAGCCTTCGATTTTCGGCGTGCCGTACCTGTCGATGAACGCATATGGAAACAACGTCACAGCGTTGTCGCCGGCGTTTTCCACCGCATCGACGACGGTGAACATATAGTTCTCGTCCACCGAGATCGTCCGCCGAAAGGTCAGGCCTTGCTTATTGTCCCACGAAAGCGTGACCGGCTTTCCAGGGGCCAGCGTAGCGCCCGCCGGCGCAGACCAAACCGTGTTTTCGTCCGGAACGGCGACGTTGGTCCCCGGCGGTGCCACCCAGTTGAACTGCGCGAAGTAGGCGCCCGGCGCGTTTGCCGGAGAGAATATGACAACCCGCGGGCTCTTGGGATCGGGCGTCTCGTGGTACTTGACGAGCGTGATGTCATCGATCCGCGCGCCGGTGAGATTGATCGAGCCGATAATTGAAGGGGTCTCGATTGCCACCCGGGCCGTGGCCTGGATGGCCGCATCCCGCGACGCAGCGATCCGCGGCGTGAGCGTCTGGCCTGGCGACGCCAGAGACGGGTTGCCCGGCTGCACCCCGCTTTGGGTGGCCGCACCCTGTGCGCCCGGCGTCTGCTGCGGGTTGGCGGCCTGCTGCTCTTGGAGTTGCCGTTGCCGCTCCTGCGCCTCGCGCAACTTCGGACCGGCAACGAAGTACTGCCATCCAAGAACGACGAGCAGAGACAGCGCGATGGCAAGGATCATATTGCGCGTCTGCTCGGGATCTTGCTTTTGCATCATGAGGGGGCTCGCGTCGGGTCTGGCGCCGGCCGCCGGCTCGAACGGGGACCGCAGGTTTCGGATTTTATGATCAGGTGGGCTCTTTGCCCGGTTTTGTCAGCCGGGAAAAGTGCTTGCGCCCGAAAGTGGCAGACCGGCCGCGCATGATGTCCAATCGCAAACACCGCAGCTTGGCCGCTATCGTGGCGCGCAAACGAGTTATTTCGCGCCAGCTTTGGCGGCTTGCTCGCGAACACGGCGCAAGGCACGCCGCACCTGTGCAAGCATTTCTGCAAACGGCATGTCAAACGCGGCAGGGCGTGCAACGACAACGTAGTCGAAGCCCGGCAGCCCCAGTTCGACCGCACAAGCGTCGATCGCAGCCTTGAGCCGCCTGCGAATGCGATTGCGCCGGACGGCATTGCCGAGCTTTTTCGTGACCGTGAAGCCGAACCGCGCACGGGGTGGCAAGGCCGCCGCCGGTTCATCGGTATCAGGCTTGGCCGCGCGTTGCTTGGCCTCGATCAAGCATGCCGGGACGCTCGCGCGGAAGCCACCGCGAACCCGCAGAAAA
This sequence comes from uncultured Hyphomicrobiaceae bacterium, assembly GCA_964579305.1. Taxonomy (GTDB): domain Bacteria; phylum Pseudomonadota; class Alphaproteobacteria; order Rhizobiales; family Hyphomicrobiaceae; genus JBCBWG01. The sequence goes on along the minus strand of CAZOGY010000014.1, from coordinate 9,236 downwards.
TCGCGTCGGACTTTGATGGTCTCGATCACGTTCTGACCGCTGGCAGGATAATCGCTGGCAAGCGAGACGCAGACCGAATGCCCCGCCGCACGCATGCCGTCGCGCCGCTGGCCGCGACACTTTCGCGCTTAAGCTGACAGACGCTTGCGGCCTTTGGCCCGGCGCCGGGCGAGCACGCGCAGACCGCCTTTACTGGACAGGCGCTTGCGGAAGCCATGGCGGCGTTTGCGCACCAGGCGGGAGGGTTGATAGGTGCGTTTCACAACAGACCTCAAACGTTTTGCAGGCGTCGCGCAGCGGCAGCAACGCGGGCGAAGCCGAAATTTCGGAAAGACCCACGCGTATATGGCGCAGCCGCTTGGAAGTCAACGCGCTCACGTACTGCACGCTGATTGATAACGCGCCTTCAACTCTGGCAACGCGGCTTCACGGCTGCTTGAGAACCCATTTCTTTTTGCTCATGGCCCGCGCAGGTTCCAGCCACCGGCGCAGATGTCGCACCGGCCGATCGCCACCCAACCGCAGACCGAACCGCGTCAACGGCGCTTCGATCGCAACCATTCGGACCTGACGAGAGATGACCATGACCCAACCAAGTCGCGCATTGTCGCCCCGTGCACCGGCCGTTTCGCGGCGGACCGCCCTTGTCTGCGCGGCTGCGGCCACCTTGGCGTTGGCCCCGTTGCCAGCCCAAGCCGATCTGTCTCAGTTCGCCAAGCACACCGCTGGTTCCACCCAAACCGTCGACCACGGCGCTTGGGACAAGCTCCTCAAGGCCTACATCCGTCCCAACGGCAGTGGCGTGAACTTGGTCGACTACGCCAAATTCAAGGCCAACGGCCAGTCGACGTTGAAGGCCTACGTCACAGCGCTCGAAGCGGTGGATCCGACCAAGCTCGACCGCAACGAGCAGTTCGCCTTCTGGGCCAACCTGTACAACGCCAAGACCATCGACGTCGTTCTCGACGCCTACCCGGTCGAGACGATCCGCGCGATCACCATCAACGAAGGCTTGTTTGGCTTCCTGAAAAGTTCTGCAGGCCTCGGTGGGCCGTGGAAAGCCAAGATCGTCACCGTCAACGGCGAAAAACTCAGCCTCGACAACATCGAACACGACATCATGCGCAAGGTCTTCAAGGACCCACGCGTGCACTACTCCGTCAACTGCGCATCGATTGGCTGTCCGAACCTGAACATCGCAGCGTTCACGGGAGACAACCTCGAAGCCGAACTGGATAAGGGTGCCAAAGCGTTCGTGAACCACCCGCGCGGCATCGAAGTCAAAGCCGACGGTACGATCGTCGCGTCGTCGATCTACTCCTGGTTCCAAGCTGATTTTGGCGGCTCGCAGCAAGGCGTGCTCGACCATGTCCGGAAATATGCCGGCGACGACCTCAAGGCCAAGCTCGAAGGCAAGAGCGAGATTTCAAGCTTCCAGTACGACTGGGACCTGAACGACGTGCCGAAAACGAACTGATCCCAATCCCCAAACACTTGATGATTTCATATGACCGGAGACACCGATATGAGCACCGAAACCGCAACGCCGCCAGCTGCCAAGAAAGGCGGCGGCCTGACCCGCTGGCTCCCGCTGGTTGCTATCGTCGGCCTGATGGGCCTGGCTTTCGCGATGGGTTGGCACAAGTATCTGTCGCTGCAGGCCATGGGCGAAAACTACGCCGCCATGCAGGGCTTTATCGCTGAAAACTTTGTCGTCGCACTGCTCGCCTACATGGCCGCGTATGTTGTCGTCGTGGCTCTATCGCTGCCCGGCGGCCTGTTCATGACGCTGTCTGGCGGCCTGCTGTTTGGCGCTTGGATCGGCATCCCTGCGACCGTTATCGCCGCAACGATCGGCGCCACCCTCATCTTCCTTGTCGCCAAGTCATCGCTCGGTGAGGCGCTCGCCGCAAAGGCTGGCCCTTGGCTGGAAAAACTGCGCGCCGGGTTCCAGGAGAATGCGCTCAGCTACCTCCTCTTCCTGCGCCTGGTGCCTGCCTTCCCGTTCGTCGTGGTCAACATCGCGCCAGCTTTCCTCGGTGTCCCGCTGCGCACGTACTTCCTTGGAACGCTGTTTGGCATCATCCCCGGCACGGCCGCTTACTCGCTGGTCGGCGCCAGCCTCGGCGCGCCGCTTGAAGCCGAAAACGCCCGCTACGCAGCCTGCGTGGCAGAAAATGGCGCTAATGCCTGCTCATACTCCATCGACCTCAGCCAATTGGTCAGCCGCGAATTGGTCTTTGCCGGTATCGCACTTGGCGTCGTCGCGCTGATCCCTGTCGCCATCAACTGGTTCAAGAAACGGAATGCGACCGATGCAAAAGCTTAATGAAAAAGCCAAGGACGGCCGTGGCGCGCAGGGCATGACCGAAATCAAATGCGATATCCTGGTGATCGGGGCCGGCTCCGGCGGGCTCTCGGTCGCTGCCGCGGCAGCCGCTTTCGGCGTGGATGTGGTCCTGCTTGAAAAGCACAAGATGGGCGGCGACTGCCTCAATTACGGTTGCGTGCCCTCCAAAGCCCTTCTGGCCGCCGGCAAACACGCTCACGCGATGCGCACCGACAAGGGCTTTGGCGTCAGCCCGGTTGAACCGGCAATCGACCATGCTGCCGTCAACGCCCACGTGCACGGTGTCATCGCCGCGATTGAGCCAAACGACTCGGTTGAACGCTTCACCGGCCTCGGTGTGCGCGTGATCCAAGAGGCCGGCCGCTTTATCGACAAGAACACCGTCGCGGCCGGCGACAACCGGATCAAGGCCCGTCGCATCGTGATCGCTACAGGCTCTTCGCCAATGGTCCCGCCGATCCCGGGGCTTGCTGAGACGCCGCACTTCACCAACGAGACGCTGTTCGACAACACCGAAAAGCTCGATCACCTGATCATCATTGGTGGCGGTCCGATCGGCATGGAAATGGCGCAAGCCCACCACCGTCTCGGCTCTAAGGTCACCGTGCTCGAAGGCGCCCGCGCCATGGGCAAGGATGATCCAGAACTCGCCAAGGTCGTCCTCGACAAACTGCGCGGCGAAGGCATTGAGATCCGCGAAGGGGCGATGGTCCAAAGTGTGTCCGGCACTGCCGGAAACATAGCCGTGAGCATCAAGACCGATGCTGGCGATGAAACGGTGACCGGGACGCACATCTTGGTTGCCGCCGGTCGCACGCCGAACCTCGATGGCTTGAACCTGGAGGCCGCCGGCGTTGCGTACGACAAGCGCGGTATCAAGGTGAACGACAGCCTCGTGACGTCGAATAAGAAGGTCTACGCCATCGGCGATTGCATCGGCGGTCTTCAGTTCACCCACGTCGCCAACTACCACGCCGGCATTGTGATTCGGCAGGCCCTGTTCAAGCTTCCCGTCAAGGTCAACAACGGCATCATCCCCTGGGTGACCTACACCGATCCTGAACTGGCGCACGTCGGCTTAACCGAGGAAGCCGCCCGCAAGTCCCATGGTGACGTGCAGATCCTGCGCTGGCCATATGCCGAGAACGACCGCGCCATGGCCGAGCACGTCACAACCGGATTTGTGAAGGTCGTGTGTGACAAGAAGGGCAAGATTCTCGGCGCTTCGATCGTCGGCCACAATGCGGGCGAGTTGATTCAGATGTGGTCGCTCGCCATTTCCCAAAAGATGAAGATCAAGGCGATGATGGATTGGGTGTCGCCCTATCCGACACTCGCCGAGATTAACAAGCGGGCCGCATACCGCTTCTACAAAGACGCAGCCAGTTCCAAAGTCGTCCGCTCAGTTATCGGTTTCATGCGTAGCCTGGGCTGAGCCAGAGTGTAAGAAGACGTTGACCGCACCAATCGCCGGGCGCTGCAACGCGCCCGGCTCAGGACGACGACGCGGCCAGCAGCACGCGATGGGGCATCAACGAAGAGCGCATGGCACTGAAGGACGTTGCTCGCAGCCAACTTAGACACTTGCGCCCGGCACGCTTGCAGGTGCGCGGCCGCCGCATTGGGCGGTATGTCAGTGATCACGGCCCCCACATCGCAGCAAATCTCATGGCGCGATCGCGCCGGCTCTCGCGCTCACCGCGCAGTTTCGTGCGCAGTTTGCCGGGCAAGCTCCTGTTACTGACGCTGGCCTTCGTCATGCTTGCCGAGGTTTTGATCTTCGTCCCCTCGATCGCCAATTTTCGGGTGAACTGGCTGATGGATCGCCTGACGGCGGGTCGCCTCGCCGCATTGGCCGCGAAGGCTGCCCCCGACGGCACGATGCCGCAGGAACTGCGCCAGGAGTTGCTGAACAACGCGCGCGTCCAGGCGATTGCCGTCAAGGAAATGAATATCCGTCGGATGATTTTGCCCGCGGACCAGCCACTCTCCGTCGATGCCAGTTTTGACCTGCGCCGCAATCCCGATCGCACGTTTTTTGAAGGCGTCGGCTATCGCATCAGCCTGATCGGCCAAGCGCTTTACGTGTTCATCGCGCCGGAAGGGCGCATGATCCGCGCCTACGGCCAGACCGATCCGGCAGACCCTCTCGATGATTTCGTTGAGGTCGTGCTCGACGAGACGGCGTTGTGCAACGCGATGTTGGATTACGCGCTCAACATTTTGCTGCTTTCGATTGTGATTTCTCTGATCACGGCGACGTTGGTTTATTTTGCGCTCAGCCGCGTGCTGGTGAACCCGATGCTTGCACTGTCGCGAAACATGGTGGCGTTCGCTGAGCATCCCGAAGACGCCGAACGCATCATCCAGCCGTCCGGCCGCAGCGACGAATTGGGCGTCGCGGAGCACGAGTTGGCCGAAATGCAGCGCCAATTGAGCCAGGCGTTGACCCAGAAAAACCGTCTTGCGCAACTCGGGCTCGCGGTCTCCAAGATCAATCATGACCTGCGCAACATGCTGGCCAGCGCCCAGATCTTGTCGGATCGGCTCGCAATGGTTCCCGACCCGACGGTCCAGCGTTTCACGCCCAAGCTGGTCGCCTCGCTCGACCGCGCCATCAACTTCTGCAACGATACTTTGAAGTTCGGCCGCGCCGAAGAAGCAGCCCCACGCCGCGACGTCTTCCCACTCCGGCCGCTCATCGATGAAGTTGCCGAAGGCCTGCAATTGCCGCGCGAAAACATCCACTTTGAGAATGAGGTTGCCGCCTCCGTGACGATTGATGCGGACCGCGAGCACATTTATCGCGTCTTGAACAACGTCATTCGAAACGCCGTCGATGCGCTTGAAGGCCATGCCAGCGATGATCGGGCGATCCGCGTCTCAGCACACCGGGAGCGGCGTGCGACTGTGATCAGGATCGCTGATAACGGTCCCGGCGTGCCCGAAAAGGCGCGCAAGCATATGTTCAAGGCATTTCAAGGCAATGCGCGACCTGGTGGCACCGGGCTTGGGTTGGCGATCGCCGCGGAACTCGTGATGGCCCATGGCGGCGAGATCACGCTGTGTGAGGCCGAACCGGGAACGGATGGCGCCGTCTTCCAAATCGCAATCCGTGACCGGCGCTTGCCGATCGGCAAGGCGGCGGCCTGATGGCGGCTGCGATTTTGCTCGACATCGCACGCGCGAGGCGGTAGAAACCGCGCTCCAATTCCCGCGATGATGCACGAACTGCGCGCGCCGCTCGGCGGCAGCGACGGCCGTTCCTCTGCCATTGCCCACAATCAAGAGGACTGGTGCCGTGAATATTATCGACGAGCTCGAGCGTGAGCAGATGCAAGAAATTGCCACCAAGCGCGCAGTGCCGGATTTCGAACCCGGCGATACGGTGCGCGTCATGGTGCGTGTGGTCGAGGGCAAGACCCAGCGGAACCAGGCCTACGAAGGCGTTGTGATCGCCCGCGCCGGTTCTGGCCTGAACGAGAACTTCACGGTCCGAAAAATCTCATACGGCGAAGGTGTTGAACGCGTTTTCCCGATCTATTCGCCGCTGATCGCCGAAATCGACGTGGTCCGCCGCGGTAAGGTCCGCCGCGCCAAGCTTTACTATCTGCGCGGCCGCCGCGGTCGCTCGGCGCGTATTGCGGAGCGCACGGACGTTCGCGCAAAGCGCCTGAACGCAGCGTTCAAAGGCTTCAAGAAAGTCAAGGGCGAGAAGGACGATCTGACGGCGCTGCCGGGTCTCACGCCTGAGATCCAGACGATGCTCAATAAGCTCAATCTGATCCGCTACGAACAGATCGCAGCATTGTCGGACGACGACATCGCCAACGTTGAAGAAGCGATCAAGCTTGACGGCGCATTCGACCGGAATAACTGGATTTCCGAAGCGCAACGGCTGATGGCGGAAGCAACCGTCGAGGAAGTCCCGGCTGAGGATCAGGCCGAAGGTGACGGCGAGGCAAAGGCCGACGCATAAAGCTGCGACAGCGGCATCCGGCTCTCCACGGGTCGGGTGCCACGATTGCCGATAAGCCTTTCACGGAGAACCATAAGGCGGCGCGGTACGTTGTGATCAGCAGTGCTTCGGGCTGACGATGCGTTGGGCTGATGGGGCATACCGGCGCAAGACGTCACTGACGGCGAAATTATCGAGTGACGTCAAGCCAACGGGCCCGGCAGAGCGCGCCAAGCGCCTAGCGCCTGCCAACACGGTTGGAGTAGGGTTTGCCCTCCGCTAAGCTCAACTGAGCCCGACCGCGGGACTTCATCGAAAAATAACGGCGGCCTTCCAATGAACATGGACATTGCGAGCACCGGCGAGACTGAGGGCGAAATTCCGGTACATGGCCCCGAGGCGTTCGCCGGCATGCGCAAGGCTGGGCAACTCGCAGCGGCCGCGCTGGACGAATTGGTGCCGCACGTGCGCCCTGGGGTGACGACCCAGTCGATCGACGATGTCGTCTACGCATTCGCCATGGATCACGGGGCAATCCCGGCAACAATCCATTATCGCGGCTATACGCACGCCTGCTGCATCTCGGTGAACCATGTCGTCTGCCACGGTATCCCCGGGCCGAAAGTCCTCAAGGACGGCGACATCCTCAACATCGACGTGACGCTGATCGTCGATGGCTGGCACGGCGACACAAGCCGCATGTATGTGGCCGGAACGCCTGGCCGCAAAGCGGCGCGCCTTCTCGACGTGACCCACGAAGCGCTTTTGCGCGGCATCGCCGCCGTCAAGCCCGGACATACGACGGGTCACATCGGTGCAGCGATCCAGCAGTATGCTGAAAGCGAACGCTTTTCGGTGGTGCGTGATTTTTGCGGCCACGGCCTCGGCCGCGTATTCCACGCCCGACCCAACATTTTGCATTACGGCCGCCCTGGCGAAGGCCCGGTCCTGAAGCCTGGCATGCTGTTTACAATTGAGCCGATGATCAATGTTGGGCGCGCGGGAGTGAAGGTCCTTCCAGATGGCTGGACGGCGGTCACCAAGGACCGAGAATTGTCAGCACAGTTCGAGCACACCGTCGGCGTCACCGAGAATGGGTGCGAGGTCTTTACGTACTCCCCGGCGGACCTGCATAAGCCGCCCTACGATATGGCCTCTGGCTGATCTGCTCAAATCGTGCATTATGTTGGGGTTGCTGGTATTTGCGTTGGGGCGCGTGTGGCCATGGCCAGAAGCAATTCCAAGAAGGCGCCGCAACAATCGGCCAGCAACGAAGTCTCTGACGGCTTGCGCGATACCTTGTTTGATCTTGGGGCCGCGGTCGATGGCGATAACAGCGCCGCATCGCTGGAGCGCTACACCGGCCCCGTTTTCAATCAACTTATAAACGCTCGCGCATCGCACAATGCGAATGCCGCTTTGCCCGCGGCGCAAACTCCAGAAGCCGGCCCCGCAAAGGCGCCCCGTCAACGCACGCCGGCCTCGCCCCACGCCGGACACCGCGAGCGCCTGCGTGCACGTTTGTCCGCGGCTGGCCCGGATGCCCTGGCGGATTACGAGCTTCTTGAAATGATCCTGTTTGGCGTCAACCGCCGCGGTGACACCAAACCCCTTGCAAAGCGTCTGATTGCCGCCTTTGGCAGTTTTGCCGGCGTCATCAACGCGCCCGAGGCCCGCTTGCGCGAAGTCAGCGGCGTTGGCGATCGCGTCGTTTCCGAATTTCTGATGATCCGCGCTGCTTCCCTGCGTCTTGCCCGCGAAGAGATTATCGACCAGCCCGTGCTCAGCTCCTGGAGCGCGGTCGTCGACTACTGCCGCACGGCCATGGCCCACGCGGATCGCGAACAATTCCGCATTCTGTTTCTTGACAAGCGCAATCGGCTGATCGCGGAGGAATTGCAGCAGGAAGGCACTGTGGACCATACGCCGGTCTACGTCCGCGAGGTCGTGAAGCGGGCGCTGGAATTGTCCGCGACCGCGCTGGTCCTGGTGCACAATCACCCCTCTGGCGATCCAACGCCGTCGCACGCCGACGTCGATATGACGAACCGGATCGTTCAGGTCGCAAAACCATTGGGCATTCTCGTCCACGACCATTTGATCATTGGCTGTGACGGCCACCAGAGCTTTCGCAGCCTCGGGCTCTTGCGCTAGTTTTCAAGCCGCGTGGCAATTTCGAGGCTGAGTGAGGGCGGCGTGGCCGATATTGAAATCATCCATGACGGGTTACAGGTCGGTCGACTGAAAGATTTGATAATCCCGGTCCGCAAGGGCGAAATGGCCTACGAACCTTATCGCAGCGAGGGCCATTATCGGCTGGCTCAAGCGCTCAGTGCCGGCAACCCGGTCAAGTGCCATCTGGAGCGCGAGGGCCGCAGGGTCACGTTCGACGTGGTTGGAACCGGCAATGGCGAAAAGCATACGTTGTTGGTGGACAATGTGAGATCAGAGCGGCTCGGCAGCTTTCAAGACACCGGCACGCGCGTTACGGCGCCAATGTCGCTCTCTCGGTCCGACAACTGACCTGCTCGCCCGCAGCGCAGACCGGGCGGCCATCCAAGCTTTTGTCCTTGAACACAGCACAACCGCGCATTCAGCTTGCGTTCAAAGGCCGGTGCCTAATCTCACTTTCGAAGGGCAGCGATGCTCCGGTAGGTTCCGCATCCCGCCGAAGTCATGCACCTTCATCGCGAGCCGGCGCCCACCGCCCCCACTCACAAGCGTCGGCTCGCTTTCTCCCCTTTATTCAGGTGCTTAAAGCGTGTCGCATCCAATCGGCTTCACGCCCCAAGGCCGCAAAGCGGCCCGTGAGCGCAACAGAGCTAAAGCGAGGCGCATTTCATGCGACACGCTCTGGTTCGCTGCTGTGTCCACGTGCCTTGAGCGCGCCTGCGATTTCAGGGGCTCCAGCGCAAAAAGTTTGCAAGA
>CAZOGY010000013.1:0-44950 GCA_964579305.1 uncultured Hyphomicrobiaceae bacterium | reverse complement strand
GACCCGTTTCAGACGTTTGCCACCAGCCGACTATGGGTTCAGAGCAAATGTCTGAAACTTAAGGGGCACGAGCAAGTCTGTGTTTCTGGCGTTGCTTTTGTCATTCACGTTTGCGCGCTGACCCCGCCGCAACCGAGAGGTAAACGTCAATGACGCAACACTAGAATTGGAAATAAATAAACTCCTGCGCCGTTTGTCCGCCCAGGCCTACGGCGATCGCAGCAAACACGAGACCCAAAATCACCGCGCCGAGTTGCGTCCGCCACCACGTTTGCGCCAGAAGGCGGTGCGGTTCGGGCAGGAACAGCGCCGTGCCGAAGGCAATTGGGATCCAAATCACAAGTGCAGGATTGGCTGTCATCTTCAACCAATCCGACGTGGCCCATTCCAGCATGAGGGCTGGCGCCACGATGTTTTGGGCCGATGCCATGCTTTCAGCGCGAAAGACTACAAAAGCCAGCATGACAAATGTGAAGGTGAGCGCCCAGCTCAATAGCCGCGGCATTCCCAGAGCCAACCCGGACCAGGCATGGTTGACCGCCAGCGCGAGGCCGTGCAGCCCGCCCCACAGAACGAAGGTCCAGGCAGCACCGTGCCAAAGTCCTCCAAGCAACATCGTGACCATCAGCGCGATCGTCCGCCAATACGCACCATGCCGGTTGCCACCCAGAGGGATGTAGAGAAAATCGCGCAGGAACGTTGATAATGTTATGTGCCAACGTCGCCAAAAGTCACGGATCGAGTGCGCGCGATAGGGGGCATTAAAGTTGATCGGCAACGTCACGCCAAACAAAAGCGCAAGTCCGATCGCCATGTCAGAATACCCGGAGAAATCAAAATATATCTGAAACCCAAACGCGAGGGTGGCGACCCAAGCGTCGGCGGTGCTCAAGGTATTTTGTAGGGAAGCTGCAAATAACGGGTCTGCAAGGCGCGCAAGCTGGTCGGCAATAAGCACTTTTTTGATCAGGCCACAGGTCAGCAAAAGCTGGCCGTTTGCTATCGCCGTTGCCAGCCCATCCCGTTTCGGCATCGCCTGAAGCTGCGGGACAAGTTCGTTGTGGCGCACGATGGGCCCAGCGATCAATTGCGGAAAGAAAGCGACAAACAATGCGTAGTCGAGAAACGAGCGCGGCGCGAGCCGGCGGTGCCAGGCATCGACAAGGGCTGAGATCTGCTGGAATGTGAAAAACGAAATGGCGAGCGGCAAAACAATATCAAAAGGTCGATGGTCCTGACCTGCAAGCGTCAACAGCGTTTCGGCAAAAAAGTTGAAGTATTTAAATCCGGCAAGCACCAACAGGTTCAGCGCGATTGTTCCAACCAGGATCGTGCGCCGGTCAGCGCCACCGGCCGCAATTGCGTTGGTTGCAAGGTAATTGATGACGATCGAGGCAAGCAGAAGTGGCAGCAGCCGGATATCAAAATAGGCGTAAAACACCAAAGATGCGGTCAGCAACAAAGCCCGGAAGATCGGGTGGCCTGACGGCAGTCGTCTGGCAAGGAGCCAATAGGCAGCACAGACAAGGGGCAGGAACACCAACAGGAAGAGTTGAGAATTGAAAAGCATGCGGGCGGCGTCCAGGGCGCATGGCGCGCCAATACAAAGTCCATGGGCTGCGCTGAAAATAGCTGCAAAGTGGCAGCAGTGCTGATGCCGCTTGGCCACAACGAATGGGTTGCGCGCGTGATCTCGCCCGCGACGGCTTTATGCTTGTTTGGGTCGTCAACTCAGCGACATGGTGAAGGCTGAAAAATTCAGCCCGCGACGGGCTTAAGGAATTCAAAAAAATAGTGAAATGGTGCGCTCGAGAAGATTCGAACTTCCACGGGTCTCCCCACTACGACCTCAACGTAGCGCGTCTACCAATTCCGCCACGAGCGCATCCAACGGCGAAGACCACAAGGCTTGCCGAGAGCGCTGACCTAGCAACCGAAGCATGCGATTGCAAGCGCCCCTGCGATCACTATCCTTGGCAAATATGACGATCACCTCAACGACCACACCCGAACGTCGCTCTTTACCGGCATCCAAACCGGTCGAGTGGTCACGTGCACCTGGGCTGGTGCCTTACGCGGCCGCGGTTTCGGCGATGGAGGCTCGGGTCGCAGCCATCCATGACGGCACGGCCCGAGAGGCTGTTTGGCTTGTCGAACACCCCCCTGTTTACACTGCGGGGACAAGCGCACGGCCGCAAGACCTGATCGCACCGGACAGATTTCCGGTGCATGAGACAGGTCGCGGGGGGCAATACACCTACCATGGTCCCGGGCAGCGCGTGGCTTACGCAATGCTCGACGTCAAAGCGCGGCGTTCGGGGGACGTTCGCGGGTTTGTCGCGGGGCTGGAAGCGTGGGTCATCGCCACGCTCAGCGCCTTTGGCGTGCATGCCGTTGTGCGTGAGGGGCGCGTTGGCGTTTGGGCGCCGCGCGCAGATGGGCGGACTGATGATAAGATCGCCGCCGTTGGCATAAGGCTGCGTCGCTGGATCAGCTTTCACGGCGTGGCTATCAATGTGGCCCCGGATCTCAGCCACTTTGAGGGCATCGTACCGTGTGGGATTGCGGATCATGGCGTGACCAGCCTGCAAGCCCTGGGCTGTGCCGTCGGCATGGACGCTTTTGATCAAGAACTGCGCCGACAGTTTGAGCAGACATTCACCGCAACGACGGTCGACACCGGTCAGTTGTTCTGCGAATTCCCGTCGGCCGGCGCCGCATCCGCTTCGGAGCCATCGTAGAAGACGAGGCCATCCTCGATGGTCACGCGCTCATCGCCCTCTAGCGACCACTCCGCGTCCTTCAAGCCCTCGATCCGCATGACGCAACCTTCGCGGCAGACGCCAGTCAGCCGCGCGCCGGATGCGATCGTCTCTTTGCGGGAACCCGATTTCGTCACGAACGTGACGTCGTAGGTCCGGCTGTCGCCATTCGACACGGTTGCGGCTTGAGCCGGTGCATGCGTGAGCCCGGCACCATACAAAGCAAGCCCCACCATCACGAAAGCAGAGGTCAGTTTTCTAGGCATGGCACAGCGGCTCCTTTGTTGCAGTCGGCCTCAATAGCCCAACGCACAGCCGTCCTTGCGGGCATCGGACGCGCCGATCAGCACGCCAGAGATCGGATCAATGGCGATAATTTGGCCGCCGCCCCATGGGATGGCACGGACCGACAATTCGTGCCCCATACCGGCCAGCACATCGCGCGTTGCCTGCGGGATGGTTTCCTCGATCTCGATCGTTTCGCCTTCGAAAAAGGCACGTGGATGATCGAGCGCTTCCTGCGGGTCCATTTGATAGTCGCGCAGGTTGGTAATCACGTAGGCGTGACCCGCGGCCTGGAACTGGCCGCCCATGACGCCAAAGCTCATCGCCAATTTGCCGTCTTCGGTCGCGATCGCCGGCACCAGCGTATGCAGAGGGCGTTTGCCTGGCGCGATGCAATTGGGATGGCCCTCTTCAAGCGTGAAAGCCTCGCCGCGATTGTGGAACAGAATACCGCTTTCGGCCGTCGCAATTGCTGAACCGAAGTCTGAAAACAGGGAGTTGATGAACGAAACGGCCATGCCGCTCTCGTCAACGATCGACAGATAAATCGTATCGCTGCCCGACGGCTTCGGTACGGGTCCGAGATCAGCCGCGCGCTTATTCCAGTCGATGCGGCCAGCGAGAGTTTCGGCCATGCTATCGGACAGCAGATGGTCAACATCAACTTCGGCGTGCGCAGGGTCGGCGATCAACGCATCGCGCACGGCATAGGCCTGCCGGGCGGCCTCGATCATGATGTGATAGCGCACGGGGTCGGATGGATCGTCACTGATCGGCCCGAGCTTTTCCAGGATCCGAAGGATCATCAACGCGATCACGCCCTGATTGTTGGGCGGCATTTCGTGGATCGTCAGACCTTTGTACGTGTGGGCGATGGGGGCCACATAATCGGCGCGCTGGGCGGCGAAATCATCAGCCGTGTGAAGTCCGCCCAGCGCGTTGAGGGTCTTGACCATCTCCGCGGCAATCGGACCCTCGTAAAACGCGGCGCGGCCGTCACGCGCAATGGCCTCCAGCGTGGCTGCGAGGTTGGGCAGCCGCCATGTCTCGCCCACGGCGGGCGATGTGCCGTCTCTCAAATAATGTGCAGCGGCGTTGGCATTGCCGGCGAGCTTGCTGATGCCGCGGGACCAGTCGAGGGCAACCCGCGGCGCCACGATGAAGCCGTCGCGCGCGTATCGAATGGCCGGCTGCAACAGATCGCCCAGCGAGCGCGTGCCGTGGTCGGCATTGAGCCGCGCCCAGCCGTCGATCGCGCCGGGCACAGTCACCGCATGGGCTGTCGTGCGCTCGATTTTTGCAACGCCTTGCCCTTGCAGCGCCTGCCGGGTTGCCGCGGCAGGTGCCCGGCCCGATGCGTTCAGCGCGCGGATTTCACCGTCGGGCTTGGCGATCATGGCAAAGCAATCACCGCCGATGCCGGTCATGGCAGGCTCTACCACGCAGTGCACGGCCGCCGCGGCGATCGCTGCATCGACCGCGTTGCCGCCGGAGCGCAAGACATCCAACGCGGTCGCGGTGGCCAGCGGATGCGATGTGGCGGCCATCGCGGAACGGGCATAGACCGGTGAACGGCCCGGAGCGTGGAATGAGCGCATGTGGCTTTTGCGTCCCCAAGTTGGCTGCAGGATAATGGCGCTTGTCGGCGCCTCGTTTGGCAAGCCAGTCTAAGCGTACTGAAACGCGCGCGCCTGCTGCATGATCATACGAGTTGCCTGGCTTTTGTCTTGCGTGATCGCCGGCCGCGATAGCGCAGCCGCGTGGGCCCGATCGGCCGCGCGGGCAGCCAGGAGGCCAACTCATCGCGATACGGCTTCGGCAGCCGGAATGCGCAGGCGCCTGGCAGAATGGCTGTCGTGAGGTAACGCACCGAGCCTGGGCCGGGCCAGCGCCGCCGCGCGATATACGTGAGGGCGGTGACGTCCCCGGAACTGGCTGTAACCCGCAGATACGTTCTGCGGTAAACACCGTGCGCCACACCTTCCCAGCCATTCAGCGCCGCGATGTGCGTCTGGTTCACTGCCCAAAGGACACCGTAAACCCGCGCGCCCGGCGATCGGACGATGTTGGCGCCGCCGCGTCGGGCGATGATGAACCGCCAGCCGTCGAGCATCGCGGTCCCGCGCGGTTGTGCACCCGGGCAGCGTAGGCGCATTTGTTGCGGCGACATGTTTGAGCCGTAAGCAAAATAGAGCGGCATGGCAGGCAGGTTCCGATCGCAAGCGTGAGCGGCAAGCTATGGCCCGTCAGCGCCGCGCGATCAATCCGCCGGCCCTTTTGCCGTTTGTCCGGCACGCCGAGGCTAACCGGGTTACCACCCGCACATTCGCCCCGTTTTAAGCGAACGTCATGATCACTTCGTCGACCGCGAGGCTGTCCCCAGGGGCCGCCTTGATCTCGGCAACCTTGCCATCACGCTCCGCGCGCAAGACGTTCTCCATCTTCATGGCCTCAACAACGGCAAGCGGGTCACCGGCACTGACCGCATCACCGGCCTGCACGTGGATGGCTTTGACCAGCCCTGGCATCGGGCACAGCAAGAATTTCGACAGGTCGGCGGCCTGCTTGACCGGCATCAGTTTGAGAAGTTCAGCTTCGCGCGCGGTGTAGACATGCGTGTCAAGTTGGACACCGCGAAACGACAGCCGCGCGCCATTCAGGATCGGGCGCACCTGGACGGCCACTTCGCGCCGGTCGACCTGCCCGCGCCAGATCACGTCGCCTGGCCACCATTCCGTGACGAGGTCAACAGGTGTCGGATCATCGTTGGGGCCGGTGAATGTCACGGTGAATTGGCCGCCCAGGTCACCCCAAATGCGCAAGCTGTGGTCTTCGTCGCCAAGCCGCACAATGCGATCTTCGGCAAACCGGACGCCATTCCCGCTGCGTTGATGCGAGATCTTGCGGCGGCGCGCATTCCCAACGTGGTCGATGGCGGCGGCAACGGCGGCCAGTACGCGTTTGTCGTCAGCTTGCGGCGTGCGCGGCTCAAACCCATCGGGAAACTCTTCGGCAATAAAGCCGGTCGACAGCTCGCCCGACTTCCAACGCGGGTGCTCCATCAGGGCCGTCAGGAACGGGATGTTGTGCTGAATGCCATCGATGGCGAACGCGTCAAGCGCCTGGGACTGCAATTCGATCGCGCCCGCCCGGGTCTCGGCATGGGTCACCAGTTTCGCGATCATGGGATCATAAAACATGGAGATCTCCGAGCCTTCGGTCACCCCGGTATCGTTGCGGATGGTACCAGCGTCGTTGACCAACTCCCGCGGCGGGCGATAGCGGACGAGACGACCAATTGAGGGCAAGAAATTGCGGAACGGGTCTTCAGCGTAAATCCGGCTTTCAATGGACCAGCCCGTCATCGTCACGTCGGCCTGCTTGATCTGCAAGGGTTCACCGGCTGCAACCCGGATCATCTGCTCGACGAGATCAATCCCGGTGACAAGCTCGGTCACGGGATGTTCGACCTGCAGTCGCGTATTCATTTCCAGAAAGTAAAAGCTCTTGTCTTGGCCGGCGACGAACTCAACCGTTCCAGCAGAATCGTAATCGACGGCTGCTGCAAGCGCCACGGCCTGCGCGCCCATCTTTTCGCGCGTCTCAGGGTCGAGAAGCGGCGAGGGTGCCTCTTCGATAACCTTCTGGTTGCGCCGCTGAATGGAGCATTCGCGTTCGCCGAGGTGAATCACATTGCCATGCTTGTCACCCAGCACCTGGATTTCGATGTGGCGCGGATTGACGATAAACTTTTCAATAAACACCCGGTCGTCACCAAACGACGATTTGGCTTCCGACTTTGCCAGCGCGAACCCTTCGGCGACCTCACCCGCGTTTGCGGCAATCCGCATACCCTTGCCGCCGCCGCCAGCGGAAGCCTTGATGATCACGGGATAACCGATCTCATTAGCGATGCGGACGGCCTCGGTGGGGTCGTCGATTTCACCGACATAGCCGGGTACGGTTGAAACGCCGGCTTGGGCGGCCATGCGCTTGGATTCGATCTTATCGCCCATGGCCGCGATCGCGCCGGGGTTGGGCCCGATGAACGTCACGCCCGCTTCAGCAAGCGCACGGGGAAACGCCTCGCGTTCCGACAAGAAACCATAGCCCGGATGGACGGCCTGCGCGCCGGTCTGCTTGCAAGCGTCAATGATTTTTTCAATGACGAGATAGCTTTCCGATGCTGCCGGCGGTCCAATCGCGATCGCTTCGTCGGCCATCTCAACGTGCACGGCATCGCGGTCCGCCTCGGAGAAGACGGCAACCGTGGCAATCCCCATGCGGCGCGCCGTCTTGATGATCCGGCAGGCGATTTCGCCGCGGTTGGCGATCAGAATTTTTTGGAACATGGGGCTTCACGGTGCTGGCGGTGGATGTGGCGACCGGCAGAACCGCGACGTTTATGGGATTGGGCCAGCGCCACCCTCAGAAAGCGGGCGGCCCGATCCAACCGCGCACGGTCCTGTGATCAGGGTGGCGCGGTTTTAGGGCCGCGTTGGGCAACCGTAAAGACTGCGAACGGCGAGGCTTGTTGTGTCGGCACGCGCTAAGCTGCCGCTGCGGTCTCGGGCTTAAGCTGCAACCGTCGGCGGCGCTGGCCCCGCGAGGCTATGCTGCATTCACACGTGAGGCATAGTCACTCAGGTTTGGGTGGATGTCGGGGCAGTTCCGAGACAGGAACAGCAGGAGTGCGCGTTCGGCCTCGTTGGTTTCGCTATCGGCGCTGAGCCGATCGATCAGCCAGTCCGCCTCGTTCTCGCTCAGTCGTTCGTTGGTAATGATCTCAATGCGCTGCTGCTCCAGGCGCGCGATCGCGTTTTCCTCTCGCGACGCGCGTCGGCAGGCCTGCAACAGGCCCGTGAGTCCGCCGCTTGCGATTTTGCCCAGCATGTTGGGTAGCGAAAGCTCACCGCGCGCTTCAAGCCACTGCTCTTGTGCCAGGGCCTGCTCGCGGCTTGGCACGGCATAGCCGCACGCCCCCATGATGGCGTTGGCCACCGCCTTCACAAACAGGTCGACCCATTCGGGGCAACTGGCGGCATCCGTCACCGCGTCGTTGATTTCAAACAGGACTTCAGCTTCGGCACGGGTGATCGCAATGCCACCGTCTCCGGCGAACGCATACAGGGCGCGGCGTAATACCTGGACGTCGTCGGCGGTGACTGTCCCAGGACGAAGCTGGAGCCCGCCGCGCAGCGGGCCGTCACCGTCGATGATGGCACGTTTGACCTGGGCGAGCACGAACTTGACCAGACGGGGCGGCGACCAGCGGGCCTTATCGAGCACGGCCAGCAGCAATTCCAATTCCGTGCGGGTTTCCAGGTTGCCATCGCGCGTCACGCTGTCGATCAGCCAATCTGCATTTGACGTGGTGATGTAGCCAACCGGTTCGGCGTCGCGCACAACGTAGTCGGAGATCGCCTCGACGAAAAAGTCGGCCCAGCTTGGGTCTTGGACACGACAGGCGTCGTTGATTTCAAACAGGCCCTTGGCTTCGACGGCTGTGATCAGTCCATCAGCGTAAAACAAAGCCCGCAACCGGGCGACATCTTCTGCGCG
Organism: uncultured Hyphomicrobiaceae bacterium; assembly: GCA_964579305.1. GTDB lineage: Bacteria > Pseudomonadota > Alphaproteobacteria > Rhizobiales > Hyphomicrobiaceae > JBCBWG01. The sequence goes on along the minus strand of CAZOGY010000013.1, from coordinate 36,341 downwards.
GATGGCACCGCGCTGGCAAACCTCGTCAAAAGCAATGGATTGGAGAACGCCCATTTCGCCACCTCAAACGGTCTGGAGAAGTGCGCGTATCAAACTGGCGCAGCAGTTACGGCCGACTTAACAGGACGGACAAACCACGCCAGTTGGCCGTGCCACGCCAAAAAATGTGGCCGGCGCACAACGTTTTGTGCGCCGGCCTGGGGGCGACGGCCAAGGGAGACACGCTGCCGTCGCAGATGACCGCGCCAGGGCCGGGACAGGGTCGGCGGGGGACCGGCCCCGGCGCGGCTCCAGCGCGGGTTAGGTGCCAACCCGCGGGAGAATGCGCAGCCGGCGCCAACGGTCGGTGCGCTCAGCGGCGATCGATACGCGCAGGCGCTTCAGGGCGCCTCGCATGATCCGCAACTCGCGCCGCGACAGCACGCCGTCCGAAGTGAAGCGGTCTTTGAGCCGGATGACGCGGGCCAGTTCGCGGCGCAAACGACGCCCCTCAAAGAACGTGATCGTCCCATCGGCGCGACCTTCTTCGATTTTGAGGGCGAGGTAGTTGAGATCGCCATTGATCCGCCAGCCAGGCCCGGCCTGTGCGGGGGCGGTGAAGGCGACGGTCGCTGCAACGGCGGCGACCGCGGCGGCTTGAAGCATGCGTGTCATCATCAAATTCCTTCCTGCCTTGGCAAAACTGCTCTGCATATCCTTTGCAAGTCGCCGCTGAATTAAGGTTGCAGCGCCTTGCGATGGGAGAAACAGTGCCGTCTCGGCGTTGAACCGAGCTTGAATGCCAGCGACAGGCAGCGTTCAGAAAACGGCAGATTCTAGCCTGTTTTTACGATGTTTTTCTGCCGCTTGCGGAATCTACACCAAATTTGCTTGAACCCTCCGCCGGGAAATGCGAAATCGCTGGCGCGGACCTGACGGCTCTGCGATGCGGACTGCTATCAGCGCAATTGTATAGGCGGGCAAACAATTGCCGATCGCATCGTTGTCGCCCGTTTCAGGGTCAACGCCCGCCGCTCTGCCGGACGACAAAGCTCAGCGCGCGGTCGCCCGGCGGTGGTGATGTGCCAGCGCGCTGGACATGGGGCAAAGCGATGGACGACCGCATGACGGGCGTCGTTAAGTTCTTCAACGTCACGAAGGGCTACGGCTTCATCAAACCGGACGACGGCGGCAAGGACGTTTTCGTCCACATCTCGGCGCTTGAGCGCGCGGGGATCGCGGCGATCAACGAAGGCGATAAGCTCTCGTTCGTGCTGGAAGAGGACCGGCGCGGTCGCGGGCAAAAGGCCGGCCAGATCGAAATGATCTGAGGCGCGCCGGCGCACCGCTTAAAGTCCCAGCGATGAGTTTGCGGGCCGACATCGAGCGGTACGCGGCGCGCAACGGCGCCGCGTTTCGTTGCGTCACAGGTCGGTGCGCAGCTTCAAGCGTGTCGCATGAAATGCGCCGCGCTTTCGCTCTGTTGCGCTCACGGGCTAGATCATTTCAGGATCACGTTCGTTCACCCTCAATGATCTAGATTTTAGATGGTCGCTGCATCTTTCGGCTTAGGCGGTTCCGCCTAAACCGGATGAGCTCTAATGGCCCTCCGCGGGGGCGGGCCGTTTTCGTGTCGATGTTTCGAACACGAACATCGACGGCCCGGGCCGCTTTGCGGCCTTGGGCGCGTGGATCCGATTGGATGCGACATGCATTAGTCCTTTGGGCCCGCCCAAATCGGATAATCGGTGTAGCCCTCAGGCCCAGGCGTATAAAACGTATCGCGATTTGGCTCAGCCAGAGGCGCACCGACGTGCACGCGCAATGGCAGGTCGGGATTTGAGATGAACGCCTGGCCGAATGCGACGGCGTCAGCACCGTTGTCGGCGATCAGCGCCCCAGCCTCGGTTGGGTCATAGCCGCCGCACGCGATGATGTTGCCGCGATATCGTTCACGGGCGAACGTCACGAAGTCGGTATCGGCGTCGTTTGCGAACGGGCGCATGACGTGCAGATAGGCAAGCCCGCGCTGGTTCAATTCGCCGATGTAGGCCTCGTATAGTGCTGCGCTGTCGCCCTCCTCGATACCGTTGAACGTGTGGGCCGGACTGATCCGGATGCCAACGCGTTCAGGCCCGACCTTGGCGGTGATGGCATCGAGAACCTCAAGCGGTGCGCGCATGCGGTTTTCAATTGAGCCGCCGTATTTGTCACTGCGCTGGTTGGTATTCTCCGCCAAGAACTGGTGGAACAGATAGCCGTTGGCTGAGTGGAACTCGACACCGTCGAAGCCGACCTCCATCGCATTTGCAGCGGCCTGGGCAAACTCGCCGGCGATCCGCGCAATCTCATCGGTTTCGAGAGCGCGCGGTGTGTCGTGCGGCTGCATGCCGGCGACATCGGTGTACATCTCGCCCGGCGCCTGGATCGCCGAGGGCGCGACCGTCGTGACATCTGATGCACGGTTCTTTGAACTTGCGATCCGGCCGACGTGCCAAAGCTGCAAGACAAACTTGCTGCCGACGGCATGGACGGCATCAACGATCGGTTTCCAACCCTCAAGCTGTTCGCGCGTATGAATGCCTGGCGTGCGCGGATAACCGCGGCCTTCTTCTGAGATCTGGGTCGCTTCCGCGATCAGCAGACCGGCCTGCGCGCGCTGGGCGTAGTAGGTCGCTGCAAAATCGGCGGGGACGCCGGTATCGCTTGCCCGTGACCGGGTCAGTGGCGCGAGGACGATCCGGTTCTTCAGGTCGATCGCGCCAAGCTGTGTTGGCGCAAAGAGAGAGGGCGTGCTCATGATCACCGTGCCTATTGGGTTGTGATTTTAGTTGAGCAACGATGTTGGCGGTGGGCTGGTTCAAATCGATAGGCCCGGCATTGACGGTGTGTCGTTGCGTAGTTCACGTGCGTCGCAAACAGGATAGGATCGTCGCGGCCGACTTGCGTCATCACCTCGCACATCACCCGGGGAGCATGCCTTGATCGCCGTGATTTTCGAAGTTCGTCCCAAACCGGAATATCGGCAAGCGTACTTGGACCTGGCCGCTGAACTGCGCCCGCTGCTTGAGCAAATCGACGGGTTCATTTCGGTGGAGCGCTTCCAGAGCCTGACCGATGACGGCAAGATCTTGTCGCTGTCGGTGTTTCGCGACGAGAGCGCTCTGGAGCAATGGCGCAAGCTCGCTGCCCATCGCCGCGCCCAGCGCATGGGGCGTGGTGTCCATTTCGAAGACTACCGCCTGCGTGTTGCCGGCGTCATTCGCGATTACGGGATGCACGAGCGGGATCAAGCGCCAGTTGATAGCCGGAAAGCCAATGAGTGACGCGGGGCAGCCGGATTGGAAGCGCTTGCGCCAAGAAACCTATTTGGCAGTTGCGAACTTGCTGCTGACGCCGCTGCGCTTGCGACAGCCGCGCAGGTCTGCGCTCGGTTTCAATGAACCTACCAATTGCCCGTTCGGTACGAGAGCGTCATCCGACGATGTAAATCGCAAAGCAATTCCGTAAAATCAGAGTTTGCTCCAGCTTCACTCAAACAACGCTTCATAGGCCGCGATTTTGACGACCGCGGCAGCCATGCCGGCAAGACCGTTATCTGAACAAATGAAGGCATCGGCTTGAAGTTGCGTCAAGGCGATATATTCAGCGTTCAAAGTGTCGCCGAGGCTGAGCTGATCAGCAATTGTCCAGGCGCGGGACTGAAGAACGCGGTCACCCAACAGACGAATGCGCAGGCCACGAATGTGGTCCAGACGGACATTCGCCTCGTGACGCTCCAACGTGCCGGCGCGCCAGTCCTGATAGAGTGCGGTGAGGATCTGCGAGCGCAACAGCGTTGGCGCCACCAGCGCATGAGCTGCCGCCGGCGCTGCGCGTTCGCCCGCCAGACGCAAAGCCGTACCGGGGCAAATCACGAACCGCGTCACGATTTGTCTCCCGGTCGCTGCGCCTCAAGCGAAACTCAAAGCGGGATATTGTCGTGCTTCTTCCAGGGATTTTCGACGGTCTTATCGCGAAGCATGTTGAGGGCACGGCAGATGCGCACGCGCGTGTTGCGCGGGAAGATGACGTCGTCGAGATAACCGCGCTCGGCTGCCACGAACGGGTTGGCGAACCGGCGTTGATACTCATCGATGCGCGACTGGATTTTGTCAGCGTCACCCAACTCGGACCGGTAGATGATTTCAGCAGCCCCTTTTGCGCCCATCACCGCGATTTCGGCTGACGGCCACGCGTAGTTGATATCACCGCGAATGTGTTTGGAGCTCATCACGTCATAGGCGCCGCCATAGGCCTTGCGTGTGATTACAGTGACTTTCGGGACGGTTGCTTCGGAATAGGCAAACAGCAGCTTGGCGCCGTGCTTGATCAGGCCGCCATACTCTTGCGCTGTTCCGGGCAGAAAGCCAGGTACGTCAACAAAGGTGACAAGCGGAATGTCGAAACAGTCGCAAAACCGAACAAAACGGGCAGCCTTGCGCGAGGCATCGCTATCGAGCACGCCCGCCAGAACCATCGGCTGATTGGCGACAACGCCAACCGTGCGCCCTTGCATCCGCGCAAAGCCGACGACGATGTTTTTTGCAAAGGCTTCCTGAATTTCAAAGAAGTCGCCTTCGTCGACGACCTTCAGGATGAGTTCCTTGATGTCATAGGGTTTGTTGGGGTTGTCCGGGATCAGCGTATCCAGACTTTCCTCAACGCGATCGGCTGGATCGTGCGTTGGCAGTTCAGGCACGCCGACGAGGTTGTTGGCGGGCAGGAAGTCCATAAGCCGGCGCATTTGCAAAAGCGCTTCGACATCGTTTTCGTAGCCGCGATCCGCGATGGATGACTTGGTTGTGTGGACCGATGCTCCGCCCAATTGTTCGGCAGTGACGGTCTCGTTCGTCACCGTTTTGACGACGTCGGGCCCCGTGACGAACATGTAGCTGGTATCGCGCACCATGAAGATGAAATCGGTCATGGCGGGCGAGTACACGTCGCCGCCTGCACATGGGCCCATGATCACCGAAATTTGCGGGATTACGCCTGAGGCCAGAACATTGCGCAGGAAGACTTCGCCGTAGCCGCCGAGTGCAGCAACGCCTTCCTGGATGCGAGCGCCGCCAGCATCGAACAGCCCGATAATGGGTGCGCGATTCCGCAGCGCCATATCCTGGATCTTGGTGATCTTCTGGGCGTGAGTTTCCGACAGCGAGCCGCCGAACACAGTGAAGTCTTTGGCAAACACATAGACCGTTCGGCCATTGATGGTGCCGCAGCCGGTGACCACGCCATCGCCGGGGATCTTGTGGTCTTCCATGCCAAAATCGGTACAGCGGTGCTCGACGAAACGGTCGAACTCCTCAAACGAGCCATCGTCCATCAGCAGCTCAATGCGTTCGCGTGCGGTCAGTTTCCCCCGCGCGTGCTGGGCGCTGATCCGTTTCTGGCCACCGCCAAGCGCTGCATGTTCGCGTCGACGCTCGAGTTCGTTGACGATGTCCTTCATGGCGCGGCGGGCCTTTCCGTTCTGCTGCTCAATGTGGCCCATGCCGTTAGCACGCGCAAAGCCATGCGCAAACGCGACATCCGGCGAGGCCCCGCGCCCGATCGAGCCGGAAAACCGCCGAACGGTCTTGGGGCGAACGACGCGGGCCGCCATCGCGTTAGGGATGCAGCGTATTGTGCACGTTCAAGTTGAGGAACCAGACCATGAAAACGATCCTTATCACCGGCGCATCAACAGGCATCGGGGCTGCAACGGCGCGGGCGGCTGTTGCCGACGGCTACAAAGTCGCCCTTGCAGCGCGGTCGACGGACAAACTGAGCGCTCTCGTGGAAGAGCTTGGCGCCGACAACGCGATGTCGGTCCCCTGCGATGTCACCGATTGGGCCTCGCAAAGCGCAGCCGTTGAAAACGTCGTGTCGGAATTCGGCCACCTGGATGCGGCGTTTGCGAATGCCGGGATTGGTGCGTCGGCTTCCGGCACGGAAAACGGTGATCCCGACAACTGGAAAGACATGATCCTTACCAACACGCTTGGCGCGGTTTTGACGGCAAAGGCGGTGATGCCGTCGCTGAAGGCCAGCCGCGGCGTCTTGATCTTCACAGGTTCGCGCGCAGGGCGGATTACGCTTGATGGATCGATCTATGGCGCGACGAAATGGTTCGTACGCGGATACGTCCAGAACCTGCGCCAGGAACTCGCCGGCTCTGGCGTGCGGGTCACCAACATCGAGCCGGGTATGGTTGATACGCCGTTTTTCGATGATCCAAAGCCGCATGCCCTGCGCCCAGACGACATCGCGCGGGCCGTCATGACGGTGCTGTCAACGCCGGCCCATGCTACGGTCGCCGACATGCAGATCATCCCGACACCGCAAGTTGAGGGCTGACATGGCCCGCGAAGGCTCAGATCCATTCGACCTCGCACGGTTCGTGGTCGCGCAGGACCCGGTCTACGATCGGGTCTGCGCTGAGCTGCGCGCCGGGCGAAAGACCACGCATTGGATCTGGTTCATATTTCCGCAGTTGGCCGGCCTCGGCCAATCCCAGCGCGGGCGATATTATGGTATCGGTTCGATGGCTGAAGCGCGTGCGTACCATGGCCATGCACTGCTCAATGCGCGTCTGGCCGAATGCTGCACGCTTTTGTGCGCCCATCACGGCACCCCACTGATCGACATCGTCGGCGACATCGATGCCAAGAAGGTGATTTCATCAATGACGCTGTTTGCACGGGCCGCGCCGGAGGCACTCTCCTACCGTGCCGTGCTTGACGCGTTCAATGGCGGACAACACGATGCCGCGACGCTGGAGATGATCTCTGAGAGCACTCAATGATAACAGGCGCCTTGTGCCACCCTCGCTTACCGTCATAGCCTTTCTCACGCACCAGTTTGCCAAATAAAAAAACGCGGGAGCAGGCACCATGGCGGATTTGACGGTTGGGATGGTCGGGCTCGGCCTGATGGGCCAGAACTTCGTCAAACGGCTGGTGCATCAGGGCTACGAGACGCTGTGCCACGATGTGGTTCCTGAAAAGATAGCCGCGGCCGAAGCCCATGGCGGGAAACGCGCGACGTCGCCGGCCACACTGGCTGAGGCAGCCGACATCGTTCTGATTTGCGTGACCACGCCGCAGAATGTGGTGGAGGTTGTGGCCGGTCGCGACGGCATTCTTGCCGCTGAGAACCCGCGCTGCCGCGTGATTGTCGACCACTCCACGACCGATATCGCAACGACCAATGACCTGGCGCAGCGGTGCGCATCGCGCGGCACCCCGCTGTTTGTCGACGCGCCGGTCTCGGGCGGGCCGCCAGCGGTCGAAGCCGGTACTCTCGCGATAATGGCGGGCGGCGATGAGCGCGCGATCTGCGCTGTGCGACCGCTCATGCAGACGCTTGGCACGTTCACGCACATGGGTGGTTCCGGCGCTGGTCAGGCGACGAAGCTCGTCAACCAGATCCTGGTGCTGAACAATTTCGTGGTCATGGCCGAGGCCCTGCGGATGGCCGAGGCCTACGGGGTCGATGCGGCCAAGATCCCCGATGCGCTGGCGTCAGGCCACGCCGGTTCGAACCTCTTGCCGTCGGCGTTTGCGCGCATGATCCCGCGCGACTGGACCCCGACGGGATATGCGCGGCAAGTGCTGAAGGATCTCGAAATGGTGTCGGCTGCTGCCAAGGACAAAGGCTTGGCCCAACCGATCACCGGCCAATCGTTGATGCTTTATCGCATGCTCGTTGGTCAGGGACGCGGAGACATCGACGGAACGGCCGTGCTTGAATTGTTGCCCGAGGGCAAGAAGGACACGCCATGACCTTGCCGCTTGACGGCCTGCTTGTTGCGTCGATTGACCAGGCGGTTGCCGCGCCGCTGTGTGCACGACGGCTGGCCGATGCCGGTGCGCGCGTGATCAAGTTTGAGCGACCGGAAGGGGATTTCGCGCGCGGCTATGACGACGTTGCGCACGGGCAGGCGAGCTATTTCGTGTGGTTGAACCGCGGCAAGCAGAGCGTGACGGTCGATCTGCGCCAACCCGAAGATCGCCAGCTCCTGATCAGCGTGTGTCACCAAGCGGACGTGTTCTTGCAAAACCTGAAACCTGGGGCGCTGGACCGGCTCGGGGTTGGCCAGGCCAGCCTGCGCGCGCGCAATCCGAAGCTGATCACCTGCGCCATCAACGGTTATGGCGGCGATGGGCCCTTTGTGAACCGCAAGGCCTATGACCTGCTTATTCAGGCAGAAGCCGGTTTGGCCAGCGTGACGGGCGGACCGGACGCCCCAGCGCGCGTTGGCGTTTCCGTCGTCGATATTGCCTCGGGGATGTATGCCTACGAAGCCATCCTCGAAGCGCTTCTGGTAAGGGCGCGGACGGGCGTTGGCACGCACATTGAAATCTCGATGTTTGATTGCATCGCAGAATGGATGGCGGTGCCGCTCCTGCACGGGCGGTATGGCACGGCGCCAAAACGCGTTGGCCTGAAGCATCCATCCGTGGCGCCGTATGGTGTATTCCGAACCGCTGATGCGGCCGATGTCTTGATCGCGGTCCAGAACGACCGCGAATGGGCAAGATTATGCATCGATGTTCTCGACGCGCCTTCTGCGGTGTCGGATGCGCGATTTGCCACCAACGTTGCGCGGATTGCGAACCGCGAAGCAACCGATGCGCTTGTGCAAGACGGATTGGGCCGCCTCAGCGCGGTTCAAACCGTTGAAAAGCTGAACGCGGCAGACGTGGCATTTGGGATGGTCAACGCCGTCGCCGATGTGCTCGCCCATCCCTGCTTGCACGAGATCGAGATCGCGACGCCGGGTGGCAACGTGTGGTTACCCGCACCGCCGGGACGCGGTTTGCACGAGGCCACGTTCGGCGCCGTGCCGGCATTGGGCGCGCACACGCAGGCTGTTCGTACGGAGTTTCTCCGGTGAGCACGGCTGGGTGACAATCCCACGTGCTGTGCCGTTGCGTGCGTCAACTTACCAAACTTGAACGCGCACGCATTACCATCTCAAGTTGCCTGACCACCTGACCACGCCAATGGGTCTCACTTTATGAAAACCGACACGCCGCGCCCGATCCGCCTGAAAGACTATCAACCACCAAGCCACCTGATTGACACCATCGATTTGGATGTCTCCCTGCATCCGCGGGAAACGCGCGTCGTTGCAAAACTGAAAGTCGAGCCCAATCCTGCCCTGAGGACCCCGCCGAAATCACTGCGTCTTGATGGCGAACACCTGCGGTTGATCGACATCCGTATTGATGGCGGTGCGGTGGACGATGCGGATATGGTGCTGACTGGCGATAGTCTCACGCTGACCAATCTGCCGGACGCAGCGTTCAGACTTGAAATCACCACCGAAATCGACCCGGACGCGAACAAATCACTGAGCGGGCTCTACCGGTCGAATGGGGTCTATTGCACGCAGTGCGAGGCTGAAGGTTTTCGCCGGATCACATATTTTCTGGATCGGCCAGACGTCTTGGCAACCTACACCTGCCGCGTGGAAGGTGATGTGGAGACGACGCCGGTCTTGCTGGCAAATGGCAATCTTTTTGAACGTGGGACATGCCGCGATAAAGGGCGCCATTATGTGATCTGGAAAGATCCGCACCCCAAGCCGAGCTATCTGTTCGCACTTGTCGGCGGTAATCTGGCCTCGTTTTCATCCAACTTCCAGACGCTGTCGGGCCGCAACGTCGACCTGACCATTTATTGCGAACCGGGCAAGGAATCGCGATGTGCCTGGGCAATGGATTCGCTCAAGCGTTCGATGGCGTGGGACGAAAAGGTTTTTGGCCGCGAATACGATCTCGACGTTTTCAATATTGTGGCCGTTTCCGATTTCAATATGGGGGCGATGGAAAACAAAGGGCTCAATATTTTCAACGACCGGCTGATCCTGGCTTCCCCGGAGACCGCGACCGATGCGACCTATGAGGCGATCGAAGCGGTCGTGGCCCACGAGTACTTTCACAACTGGACGGGCAACCGGATCACCTGCCGCGACTGGTTTCAGCTCTGCCTGAAGGAGGGGCTTACGGTTTATCGTGACCAGGAATTCACCGGTGATGAGCGCTCGCGCGATGTCCAGCGTATTGGCGATGTCCGGCAATTGCGCGCCAGGCAATTTCCCGAGGATGCGGGTCCGCTTGCACATCCGGTGCGGCCGGAAACCTATATCGAGATCAATAACTTTTATACAGCGACCGTTTATGAAAAAGGCGCTGAACTCGTGCGCATGATCGAGACCATTCTTGGCCGTGATCAATTTCGGGCCGGGATGGATCTTTATTTCGAGCGTCACGATGGCGACGCGGCGACCGTGGAGGATTTCATTGCGTGTTTTGAAGACGCAAGCGGGGTGTCGCTTAAACAATTTCGGCATTGGTACAGCCAGGCGGGAACGCCCGAGGTGTCCTGCAAGCTTTCCTACGATAGCGCAAAAAAACGCGCTTGCCTGACAGTGTCACAGCAAACGCGACCGACGCCCGGGCAGGAAACCAAGAAGGCGTTACATATCCCATTGCGGATTGGCCTGTTGGGGCCTGACGGTCAGGAATTCCCGCTCGATCTCGTCGGGCGCCAATCGGCCGAAGATGGCGTGGTCCACATCACCAAAGACAGCCAGACATTCACGTTCAAGGATATTGAGAAACGACCTGTTGTTTCACTTCTGCGCGGCTTTTCCGCGCCGGTGACAATCTCATCGACGCAGTCGGATACGCAGCTTGCGTTTTTGATGAAGCATGACACCGATCCGTTCGCGCGCTGGCAGGCCGCAAACGATTACGCCATGCGCACTCTCATCGCGCTGGCGCGATCGGGCGATCCGTTGGGCGAACAGCTTGAACGCATTGACCGGTTCGCCCAGGCGCTGTGCAATCCCTTATGTGATGGGAACCTGTCGCCAGCCTATCGGGCTGAACTCCTGCGCATTCCAAGCGAGCTTGATATCGCGCGGGAGCAACGCCGCAATATCGATCCCGATTCCATTCACGCAGGGCGGCAGGCTTTCTTGAAACGGCTTGCCAGCCAACTCGCAGATCCACTCGCCGCGCTCTATGAGGATCATGCGATTGAGGCCGCCTACGCGCCAACGGCGGAGCAAGTCGGCAAGCGGTCGCTGCGCAATACGGTGCTGACCGTTCTGTCCGCGCGCAACCGCAAGACCGACCGCGAGCGGCTGTCGCAGCACTATTGGCAGGCGACCAACATGACCGATCAGGCGCACGCGCTGGCGCTTTTCGCGGTTGGGTCCGGCAAGGAGCGCCAAGCCGTTCTCGACCACTTTTTGGAGACGTGGCGGCACGATCACCTCGTGATCGATTCATGGTTTGCCGTTCAGGCTTTCGCGCCGGCCAAAGCCACGTTGGGACGGGTGCGCAAGCTTCTGAAGCATCCACAATATAGTGCAACCACACCAAACAAAATCCGCGCCGTCATTGGGTCGTTCGCGATGCAGAACCCCGTGCAGTTCCATCGCGCCGACGGCAAGGGCTATGCGTTTGTTGCTGAGCAAGTGCTCAAGATCGACCGTTTCAATCCCCAGGTCGCCGCGCGCTTGCTCGGCGCATTTTCGACGTGGCGCCAGCTTGAACCCGAGCGGCGCAAGCAGGCCAAAGCGACGCTCAAAGCCCTAGCGAAAACGCCGGACCTGTCTCGCGATGTATATGAGATCGCCACTAAGTTGTTGTCCTCGCAATGAGGTTTTCAAACGGGGCAAAACCCAAATCAGTCATGCGTGCTGTCAATGCGTTGGTCAGCTGACTGGGGCGAACACACCACGAACTTTCGCCACCAAAACGCCCGATTTAATCTCCCTCGACGCTGAGTCGCTGCTGAGCGATCCTGTTGGTGCGATTCGGTGGGGTTGCGGGTCCGGCAGTTCAGTTACGATTCTCTAAACAATCAGGATGGGGGCGAACGGAATGGCCTGGACGGCATCGGCCAGCCAACGGCGGAGCTTTGCACGGTCCCGCGTAACGCGAGGTTCCAGCGCGGCACGACTGGATTGGCGCGCGCTCGATGGATTTCGGTCAGGGCTTCTTGTTGTATCCCGCCTGCCCCCGATCGTTCTCAGCACACGGGCCGTCTCGATCATCCTGTTGTCGGTGGCACACATTGCGATTGTATGTGTGCTGGTCTCGGCGATGGCTGGCCACTCCATAGATGGGCGCCTTGCGCTTGCCGCCTATGGCGGGCTCGTGATCGGGCTTGGCCTGATTGTGCTGCCTGCGCTGCGCGTGGCGGACCGGGGAGACCGGCACAGAAGCGAACGCGTGATCGATCGCCGACATGACGGGCAAGGCCAGCGGCAAACTTTTGGGACGCAGGCTTTGGCACAGGTTGCCATGGCAGACAGCCTGCCGCCAGCGGTCGGGCATTTGACAGCGCGCATGGGTCACGATTTGCGCACGCCGCTGAATGCTGTGATCGGATTTTCCGACATTATCCAGAGTGAGTTGCACGGCCCCGTCGGACACCATCGCTATCTGGAATACGCGCGGCATATCGAGCAGAGCGGGCGCGCACTTCTCACGGCTGCGGAAGATGCCATCACGGTCACCGCGCTTATGGCCAAACCTGCGCAGACGGCGCTGCAGCGGGTCAATCTCGGCGATGCGCTAGAGCAGGTGCGGTTGACGGCTGCCGACGGCGCGCAACACCTGCCGGAGGGAGCTTGGAGTATCGAAGTGCGCGGGGACCATGGTGCACTGGTGCAGGCGCTCACGCGCGTTCGTGAGGTTTTGACGACGCGGGCGCCTGACGGTGAGGGCGCGGACCTTTCGATTGCTTGCGCAGAGGCAGGCGGTTGGGTCACCCTAACCTTGGCGACGGCGCCTGGAGACGCTCACCACACGCCGCGGGGCCGTTGCGCGATGGTGTCGGCACCCTATCCGGATACAGCCGAGGACATGACGGTGTGCCTGGCACGTGCCCTGTGCGAGCTGCAGGATATCGGATTGCGCCTCATTCAAACGGCCGACGGGGCCTGGCTGGCGGAGCTGACACTTGAATCGGCGGGTCGCCAACCGTCCCTGTTCGATGCGGCAGGATAGCAGCATTCGACGCCACCTGGCCGCAGTCGCGGCCGAATGGCCGGGATGAAGATGCTCTATCAACTTACAGTTTGTGCAGCTTGATCCGATTACGGACTGGAAAAGCGCTTCCACAACGCCGGACGTTGCTCAACCCCACGCCGCCAGCGCATAGGCGTCCAGCGCCGCGGTGTCAGCGCGATGGCGGGCCTTCACGCCTCGGGCCGCGCCGCCTGCGTCCGCGCCGACGCCAGTTGCGCAAGAGCGCGCGTCGTTCGGCCTGGTCAAGATCTTCGGCAAGAGCGCCGAGGGTCTGCAAAAGCTTCGCGCGCAATTTAACAGAGGCGTCCAAAAGGGTCTGCTGGCGCGCTGCAAACTCCGTTTTGTCGAATGGTTCAGCAGCCACCGTGCGGGCCAGTTCCGCGCGCGCGGCGCGCACCTGTCTGCGCAGCTGGCGTGCCTCGGGCAATGCCGTCCTCAGAATCTGGCGGGCGCGGTCGCGCTTTGCATCCGGCAACCCGTCGGCCAGGCGGTCCAAACGCGCGCCGAGGCGATAGTCACCGCGGTGGTGCTGGAACCGCCAAGCCGCGCCAATGGCAAACCCGATGACCAGAAGATTCAAGGTCAGGGAGGCCATCAAGAGCCAGGTCCGCCAACGGGGCCAGGCACGCGTGCGCGGTGTGGGTTCGACCGAGCTCAAAGCGCGCCTCCAAGCACCCAGTCATCCGCGTCATCAAGCAGGGTTAGACTTCCGCTACCGAGCCCTGCCTCATCACCATCGAGGCTGAGACTTGCCTGGGTCATATCGACCGTATTGGCGGGGATCTGGAACGCCAAGCCTGCGCCAACGAAGACGGTCAGCAAGCCCGATAGCACCATGGCGGCGAACTGCGCGCGTGGTGATTGGGCCGCTGCGATGACGCCCGCCGGCAAATCCGTGGCGTTGGAGGAACGTCCCGCGGACGCATCCGAGCGTTCGCCTGCATTGTCGCCAAGGCGTACGTTAACGCCTGAGCGTGCGCGACGATGGGGCTTCACCGCAGCCGCATCGGACCATGCCTGTCGAGCTTGCGCTGGCGGATCTGCGCGATTTCGCGCTTGGTCGCCAACGGCCGCAGCGGTGGCTTGCGCGACGATCAGGTCAGCCAACCCCGTCGCGGGTGTCTGCGCGCGGCCCTGCTCCAGCACGTTTTCAAAAACACGTTCGGCAGCGATCCGCGCGTCCATGTCGTGGGCGGCTTGCGATTTGGCAAGCGCGCTGTCACCAGCAGGCCAGCGTGCCGGATCGGCACCATACGCATCAATCAGCCGTGTGAGGCGGGCCCGATCTTGGCTCAGCGATTTGTTGGCCATGGCCATATCTCGTCTCGTAGTGCCGGTTCCCCGGCGATTATGACACATCGGTTGGCGTGTCGGATTCCATCAGTTCCTGCCAGTCTTCGGCCAGCAGGGCACGCAATTTGCGCCGGCCCCGCGCGAGCAGGGACTCAAGCGCATCTTCGGAGATGCCGAGCGCTGCTGCGACGTCACGCTGGCTCAACTCATCGAAATGAAACAAGCTGAGTGCGACGCGTTGGCGATCGGGCAAACTGTCCATCGCTTCCAAGACGCGCTCGGACAAATCCTGCGCATTCAAGATTGCCAATTGGTCAGCGGCTACCGGGTTTTCCGGAAGCTCGTCGCGGACCTCAAGTCGCTTTGCTGATCGCAGCCGGTCAATCGCGAGATTGCGTGTGACGCGGCTCAACCAGGGTGCAACGCCGCGGTGATCGACTTGAAGATCGCAGCCGTCGCGCCACAGCCTCAAAAACGCTTCCTGGGCAACGTCTTCGGCCTCAGAGGGGTCGCCTAACAGGCGGCGGGCGGTTGCCAGAACGCGGGGGAGATGGCGATCGACAAGCGTCCGGAATCCGACAGCGTCGCCGGCGCCAAGTGCGCGCACCAACTCCGCCTCATCAGCCGGTTCAGCTGCCTCTGTCTGGCCTGCTGCCACGCCAACCGCCCACTCATCTGCAAACGCCGGGGCCGCTTGCGACCAGTGCGCCATGCTTCCACATGGCGCACTGGGCCGACCTGACGCAACCCTTGCCTTAGAGGCTGGTGTCATCGCCATCGGTCGCGTCGTCATCGGTGTCGTTGGCATCCGGTTCCGGCGCGTTGTCCATCGACGGTCCGCCGCGGCGGCCTCCTCGGCCTTCACCGCGTCCGCGCCCCCGGCCGTCGCCACGATAATCCCGGCGATTGACGACGCCATCTCCGTTCACGTCGCGGCGATCGAACCGATCGGCTGCGCGCTGCAGAAATGTTTCGCGGTCGACCTCACCGGCATCGCGTGCACCAAACCTGTGCAGGAAGCGCTCCGTGCGATACTCGACCATTTCCTTGCGCAACGCCGCCCGATCATCGGCGTTCAGTGTGCCATCACCGTTGCGGTCCAAACGGGCAAACTGCTTGGCTGCAAACGTGGTCACCTCTTCCTTGGTGACAACATTGTCGCCGTTGGCATTCGCCCGACGCAGCATTCCGATCATCCGACCCATTTGACGCTGGCCGCGACGGCCACTGCGACGCCCGCGGTGGCCGTGGTGCCGGCCGGCTCCCCGGCGGCCCATCATCGGACGCGTTTGCGGGTTCAAGACGTCATTGCCGCGCATCATCGGCGGTAGATCGGCGTCTGTGATCTGGCCATCTGAATCAAGGTCCATGCGGGCAAAGCGCTGATCGACATGGGCATTGAATTCTTCGCGCGTGACGTTGCCATCGCGGTTTTCATCCCAGCGGCGCATGCGGCGGCCAGCGCCACGCATCATTCGCCCGCCACGCTCTTCCATGCGTTGCGTGAGGCGGCTGGAGATCTCCTCGCGGTCGATCTTGCCATCGCCGTTGGCATCGATCCTGGCAAAGCGCGCACGCGCACGTTCGGCTGCCTGATCCTTCGTCATCCCGCCGCGGAACCAACGGCCCCGGCCGCGCTCGCCGCGCTCACCGCGGGGGCCACCATGATGACGGCCATGATATCGCCCGTGGCCGCGGTCATGCCAACCGTCGCCACGCTCGGCATAGGCGGCGCCGACACCGATGCCTGTTGCAAGGGCCACGCTGCCCAATGCCATCCATCTCAATGTTTTCATGAAACGCGCCAAGCTCCTCTGTCTGGTAACGTTCAGGAGGACAACGGCGCACGCGCGGCATTTCCGTCGGAACCGCTGATGTTTTTTTCGCACGGATCAACACAGACCCGTCGTCAGGTTCCCTCGGCAGGATCATCGTCGATCGTCGGCGCACCGTGTAAGGCCGCATCCGGTTGGACCAGCGCATCGAACGCGTCTGCCACTGTTGCTTGAACATCGGCCAGATGCTGTTCGACATTTGCAAAGGTGGGCAGGTTGGCCAGCTCACAGATCAGTCGTTTGAGACCGTCAGGGGCTTTTTCCGGCTGGAACTTCCCGTCAAAGCAGAGCCGGAGGATTTGGGTCAGTTCGTGAAGCAGCGTGCCCGCGGTCAGCAGGTCGGGACCGCGAGGGCCGACGTGACCGGCAGCATCCAACTTACGCAGTGCACCGAGCGTTGATTGATCAAGCAGTTGAGGTGCGGATTGGGCGTGCGCCAGTTGCAGGAATTGTGCGGTGAACTCCAAGTCGACGAGCCCGCCGCGCACTTGCTTGAGTTCCCAGATGTCCGCCGTGCCCTTTTCCCGTGCGATCCGCTCGCGCATTTCACGCACATCTTTGGCGAGCTTTTCGCGATCACGCGGACGGGTCAGAACGCCGCAAATGGCGGCATTCACCCGTTCGGCCAGGGCTGGAGCGCCGGCGACGACCCGCGCCCGCGTCAATGCCATATGCTCCCACGTCCAGGCCTCTTTGCTCTGGTAGCTTTCAAAGCTTTGGAAGCGCACGGCGAGCGGGCCTTTCTGGCCGGACGGACGCAAGCGCATGTCGACTTCGTAGAGCAAGCCCTCCGCCGTTGGTGCGGACAAGGCGCTGATCAGACGCTGGGTCAACCGGGCATAATACTCCGGGACCGTCAGCGGGCGCTGGCCGTCGGAGCCTTTGGTATCCTCGGGCGCATCGTAAATCAGGATCAAGTCCAGGTCGGAGGCCGCGGTCATTTCCCGGCCGCCGAGCTTGCCCATGGCCACGACAACGCTCTCGCCGCCCGGCACCGTCCCATTGCGCGTTTCGAAATCGGCCGTCACGACAGCATGCAGCTTTGCAATGATCGCTTCTGCCAGGCAGGCATACGCATTGCCCGCCTCCGATGCGCTGATCATGCCAGCCAGAACGCGCACGCCAATCAGAAATGTTTGTTCATGGCCGATGACCCTGGTGCGATCCAGTGCGGTCTGGAGGTCATCGGTGCTGTCGAGCGCGGCATCCAGAAGTGCGGTGAACTCGTCGCAGGTCGGCAAAGCATCGCCGATGATCTGTGGATCCAGCAGCGCGTCCAAAACCCGGCGCCGACGGCTCAACGTTTCGGCAAGACGGGGCGCTGACCCGACAATGGTGGCCAGCAGCCGCAGCAAATTTGGATTGGACCGCAAGAGCGCAAAGAACTGGACCCCGGCGGGGAGCTGGCTCAACAGCCGATCAAAGGCCAGCAACGCAGCGTCGGGATCGACCGTATCGCCGAGGGCTGCCATCAGCGCTGGCTGAATTTCAGTGAGACGCTCGCGGACGGTCGCGGTGCGGATAGCGCGATGGCGGCCCCGATGCCAGCCACGCACAATCTCAATCGCGCGGGACGGCTCCTGAAAGCCCATCGCATTCAGCGCATCCAAGGTATCTTGATCGTCGTCGGCGCCGGCAAACACAAGGTTCTTGGTGCCCGTTGTCAATTCCGGCACGTCTTCAAATAGCGCTGCGTAGTGCCCTTGCACGGTCTTGAGTGTCTCACGCAAATCATCGGCGAAAGCGCCTTCGGTTTCAAAGCCGCAGAAGCGCGCGAACCGCAACAGCTCATCGGGCTCGCGTGGCAAGGTTTGCGTTTGCTCATCGGCGACCATCTGGATGCGATGTTCAACCCACCGCAGCTTGGCGTAAGCGGACTTCAAGTCGTCGCGGATCTCCGGCCGGATCCAGCCGCGCTCGGTGAGCTGGTCGAGTGCCGCACACGTCTTGGCCACGCGCAAATCAGGTTGGCGCCCGCCCGCGATGAGCTGTTGTGTTTGCGCAAAGAACTCAATTTCGCGAATGCCGCCGCGTCCCAGTTTCACGTTATGGCCGGCAACGGCGATCTGGGAAAAACCGCGATGCGCGTGGATTTGCCGCTTCATCGCGTGGATATCAGCGATCGCTGCAAAATCGAGATACTTGCGCCAAATGAACGGCGCGAGTTCGCCCAGCATGGCGCGGCCGGCTTCGATGTCGCCGGCGATGGGGCGCGCCTTGATCATTGCGGCGCGTTCCCAGTTCTGGCCAACGCTCTCGTAGTAGGTGAGCGCGGCGTCACGCGAAATGGCGATCTGAGTGGCGCCGGGATCGGGGCGCAGGCGCAGGTCGGTGCGGAAAATATACCCGTCGGGCGTGCGCTCCTGCATATACCGGACAAGATCGCGCGTGATGCGCACGAATAACTGCTGCGGCTCAAGCCCTGCCCGCAGGTCCGCCTTGTGCGGGTCGAACAGAACGATCAGGTCGATGTCACTGGAAAAATTCAATTCGCCGGCGCCATGTTTGCCCATGGCAAGAACAATATAGCCGGAGATCTCATCAAACGTGCCGTCGTGGGTTGGCCCCGTCCATTCGCCCCGGGCCGCAGCCATGCGCATAAGAAAGCGGACGCCGGCGCGCACTGCTGTATCGGCCAAGTCGGTCAGGGCGGCCATCACGCGCTCAACCGGCCAGACGCCACCCAGGTCGGCGAGCGCGATCAACAGCGCGGCTTCGCTTTTCAACCGGCGCGCATTGGCCATGAGCTGTTTGAAACCAGCCGCAGTGCCCTCAAGCGTCAGCGCAAGTTCATTGAACTGAGCCAGGATTTCAGAAAAGCGCTGTTCTGGTTCTGCCGCAAGCAAGCGCGCTGCAAGCGCCGGCTCACGGTTGATCAGCATGCGCAAATAGGGCGAGCCCGCGTCGATACCGGCAAGCAATACGCCAACCTCGCGACGATCCAAGACCGCGCGTGCGGCATCGTCGATGCGTTGTGTCTGGGCACGCGCGATCAATTCCGCCACACGCTGCGGCCCGTCGGCTGCCGGCCGCGGTGCACGATCCAACATCAAACGATCTGCAAGCGGGCCCGTTTCACTCATCTCGGCGCACTCTTGATTGTGTGGGCCGCGAACATAGCGCGCAAAGCGGGGCGAGGCGAACCGGAACTGGTCAGAGCAATATCCGATGTTACGGGATCGCATTGCGATTCACAGGTCAGATGAGAGCGCTCTATTTCCAATATGGTCGCGCATCTTTGTCCGACGACTTGATCGCAATTGCGCTCATGTGTGGTCGGGTGACGCTCTAGCCTTTTGCGGGCACGCCGTTGTCTGGCGCGGCCTTAGCGGACGCAGAGGCCGGCCGAACCGGCAATATAAGCGCGGCGCGAAGGCCAGGCGCGTTGTCGCCAAGCTCAAGCTGGCCCGCATGCAAGTCAGCGACGGCGGCCACGAGGCTCAGGCCAAGCCCGGAGCCGGCGGTTGAGCGCGACGTGTCAAGCCGGGCGAAGCGCTGTCTGGCACGCGCGTGCTGATCTTTCGGAATGCCGGGCCCATGGTCGGCAACGACGATTTCCACCGTGTGCGATCGCGCGTGTGCACCGATTTCAATCGTCGCCGCAGTCCGGTCCGGGCAGACGGGCGTGCCATACTTGATCGCGTTTTCAACGAGATTGGTGATGGCTTGCATCACCAATTGGCGATGCGCTGTCACCATGATCTTTTCTGGCAAGTCGGCAAAGAGCGACAACGATAGCCCTCGCTCTTCGGCGAGCGGCTCATAGAGATCGGCGACGTCAGACAACAACTCCACGACATTGAATGGCTGGGCGCGGCGGGCGACCGCGCCGGCTTCCAGCCGCGCCACAAGCAAAAGCGAATCAAATGTGCGGATGAGCCCATCGGCGTCATCGATGGTTTGGGTCAACGCTTGGCGCAGTTCATCGACCAGCGCCTCCGCTGGCGACCCGCCCGCACCAGAGCTCAGCGCGTGTGCGGAGTTGGCGAGCGGCCGGGCATCGGCTTTACGCAAAGCGGCCTCGACGCGCGCACGCAATCTGTTCAATGGCGTTTTGAGGTCATGGGCGATGCTGTCTGAGACATCCCTCAAGCCGTGCATCAGGCGTTCGATACGCTCCAGCATGACGTTCACGTCAGCGGCTAACCGGTCGATCTCGTCTCCGCGCATGGAGATTGTCAGCCGGCGCGAAAGGTCGCCGGACATGATGTCGGCGATCGTCGCGCTCAAAGCCGTCAGGCGACGTTGGGTTGCGCGTGCGGCCAGGGCCCCGGTGGTCATCACCAGCGCAGTGATCAAAAGCGTGGCAAGCACAAGCCAACCAATCACCCGCCACGCAAAAGCTTGCGCCGCGCCGGTATCGCGCAAGGCCGTGATCCGGCCGCCGGAGCGAAGCTCGGTCGTCACAGCAAGGGCGAGGCGCGGCATGGCAGCTTGTTCTCGGCCCTGCGGCTTTGCCATCGGCTCATAACGTATCAGTTGGCGGCGGCCATCGCGCGACACGTTGCGTCGCTCCAGAATGCGCGGGCCGGCAAGTTGGCGATCGTCACTGTCGTAGATCGCGAACAGGGTGCGTTGCGTGCCCTCGGGCTGGATACGACCCGGTTGATCTGGGCTGGGCACGCCAGACAAGTCGGAGAGGATTGCGGCCAGCGACTTGGCACCGGTGCGGTCGGCCATGTGGGCGACCAAGGACGCTTCGTTTTCGAGCGACGCAAATGCGCTGTTATTGCGCTCGCGCGTTGCGGCCCAGAACATCGCAGCGACGACGAGGGCCACAACGGTGACCAACAGGGCCGCGGCGATCACCGTTCTTTGCAAGCGCCAGCGCCCGAGACCCTTGGGCGCGGAAAACGGCGACGCCGACAATGGCGCGTTGAAATTTGTTGGCGAGACGTCAGACCTCGGCTGCATCGCGGATCATATAACCGGCACCGCGTACGGTGTGGAGCAATGGCGGCTCGAAATCCTTATCGATCTTTGAGCGCAGGCGCGAGATATGCACATCGATCACGTTCGTCTGGGGATCGAAGTGATAATTCCAAACGTTTTCCAGGAGCATAGTTCGCGTGACGACTTGGTTGGCGTTCTTCATCAAGAACTCCAACAGACGGAATTCACGCGGCTGCAATAGAATGGTTTTTCCAGCGCGCGTGACGCGCCGAGCCAGCCGGTCCAACTCCAAATCCGCGACCTTGTAACGGGTTTCAAGCGCCTCTGGCTGAGGGCGCCGGGTCAGCGCTTCGATGCGCGCCAGCAATTCTGAGAAGGCATAGGGCTTGGCGAGATAATCATCGCCGCCAGCGCGCAAGCCTTCGACGCGATGGTCCACGTCACCGAGCGCAGATAGAATCAAAGCCGGCGGAACGACCTCGCGCGCATCGCGCAGTTCCTGGATCAATGACAGGCCATCCCGGATAGGCAGCATGCGATCGATCACAAGAACGTCGTAGTCGTTTTCCAGCGCCATCGCGAGACCACGGTCACCGTCACCGGCAACGTCGGGCTCGTGGCCGCTTTCACGCAGTGCCTTCGCGAGATAGCCGGCGGCCTCTGCGTCATCTTCAACGATCAAAACACGCATGGTCTTGCTCGGGTTCATTGTGAGCTCCACTGACTGGACACACGGGAACATGCCGGGTCGGTCCGTGGGGCAAAGGAGCCCCATAATGACATACGAGCGCGGTGATGCCACCGCGCTCGGTCTTTACGTTCCCATTCGGGTCGCGGCCGGTGAGCGCCATTCGCGACCGCAAGTGGCAGGTCAACGCCGCAAGGCTGTCGTCAGTTCTTCTTTTTGTTGAAGCTGACGGCAACGAGACGGCGACCGCGGGCATTCTCGATCATCATGAGAACCGACGGGCGGCCAAGGCGCTTGACCCGGGCGACCGCGGCACGCACGTCCGCCGGGCGGCTCACGTCTTGCGAGTTGACCTGAACGATCACGTCGCCAGCCGTGAGGCCTTTGTCTGCGGCTGCACTATCGGGGTCGACGTCGCGGATCAAAACGCCTTTGCGCGATGCGTCGTCGAGGTTTGTCACCTCGATCCCGAGATCTTCCAGAGCGACAACCTCGGCTTGCTTGTCCTGACCCTCAGGACGTGCATTGGACGCCGTCGCATTCCCTGGGAACTGCCCAAGCTTGACGGGGATCGTGAGATCCTGGGCACCGCGCCGGACCGCCACGCGGACGGTGGTGTATGGTGCATAGTCAGCGATCGTGCGGGCGAGGTCACGGCTGTCAGCGATATCCTTATCACCGACCTTGATGATCGCGTCACCAACACGCAGGCCCGATTTCTCGGCTGGGCCATCCGACGTGATCTCGTTGATCAGCGCGCCGGCGGCCTTTGCCAGACCCAAGCTTGCTGCGATATCCTCATCGATGTTCTGGATACGCACGCCGAGCCAGCCACGGCTTACCGAACCGTTTTTCTTGAGTTGCTCGATCACCGTGCGCGCCGTCGATGCCGGGACCGCGAATGCGATACCGACGTTGCCGCCGGAAGGCGAATAGATCGCCGTGTTCACACCGATGACTTCGCCGCTCATGTTGAACGTCGGGCCGCCGGAGTTACCGCGGTTGATCGCAGCGTCGATCTGCATGAAGTCATAGGGGCCGGAGCCGATATCGCGGGCGAGTGCGGAAATCACGCCGACGGTCACAGTTCCGCCGAGGCCGAATGGGTTTCCGACAGCGACGACCCAATCACCAACGCGACCTTCGGTGTCGGCGAACTTGACCGGAGCGAACGATTTCTCGGCCTTGATCTTCAACAGCGCGAGGTCGGTACGTGCGTCGGTGCCGACGACTTCGGCCTCATATTCTTCCTTCTGTCCGAAGACGACCGTGACTTGATCTGCGTTGCGGACCACGTGGTTGTTGGTCACCACATAGCCGTCTTGCGAAATCACGAAACCTGAACCCTGCGAACGGCGGGGCCGTGGTGCGCGGCGGTTCGGGGCCTGCCGGCCGAAACGACGCGGCATGTCACGGAAGAACTCATTGAGGGGGTGGTCCGGTGCCAAATCCGGGAACGGCAGACGGCCATTGTTGCGGCGAGACGAAAGCCGCGTGGACGCCGTCCCGCTTGTCACACGGATCGAAACGACTGAGGGGCTGACCCGCTCGACGATGTCGGCAAACGTCGTCGGCGCGTTGACACCCGGCTGGAGCTGGGCGCGCGCTGGGGTTGCAGCGACCATCAGACCAAGCGAAACGAGACCTGCCAAAGCGAAGCCCGCCAGAGCGGCCCATTGGCCATTGCTACGGGCGACGGTCGCTGCCGGGGGCTGTGCGCCACCGATGTGTTGCATCGCGAATTGCCTTTCCATTGCGCATCAAGTGATGATGCGAAACTAGGCGGCGCATTCTTACGACCCAATGGCTGCGGGATTAAAAGGCAGTAATCACCTCTGCGTTATCAGAGCAATTTGGATGGGCGTGGCGGCACTTAGGACTTCGCGTCGTCGAGAAGCTTTTCAAGCCGTTCGCGCTCTTGAGCCGATAGCGCGTCGGCCGTGCGCCCCGGCGTAGCGGCTGCTGACTGCGATTGCGCGCGGCGCATGGCCATGATCGCGTAGGCAACCGCCCCCACCAGCACCAAGAGCGGCGCAAGCCAAAGCAGCAGTGTGCGCACATTAAACGGCGGACGGAGCAGCACAAACTCGCCGTAGCGCGAGACGACGTAATCGATGACCTCGCGGTCGCTATCGCCGGCCTGGATGCGCTCGCGAACCAAGACGCGGAGGTCTTTGGCCAATTCCGCGTTACTGTCATCGATCGACTGGTTCTGGCAGACAAGACAGCGCAGTTCGGCCGAAAGCTTTCGGGCTCGGCTCTCCAATTTTGGGTCGTCGAGGCGCTCGCCCGGCTCAATGGCCTGGGCCGGCGAGATACAAGCGCACGCGGCCATCGCCATCACCATGGCGGCGAGCCCGGCGGTCAGGCCTGTGAAGCGCAAACGGGGCATCCCCCACATGGAGAGCATGCGCATCATTCCGCTGCCACCGGGCTTGCAACCGGCACGGCGCGACGGCGCGGGGCGCCAACCCGGAGGCGACGATCCGATAGCGACAGCAATCCGCCGATCCCCATGATCAAGCAGCCATACCAGATCCAGCGGACGAACGGATTGAAATAGACCCGGACGGTGTAAGCGGTGGCGTCGTTTTGGCGATCGCCGAGCACGGCGTACAGATCTCCCCGCCAACTTGCGAAAATGCCAGCCTCGCTCGTGGACTGGCGCGGCGCGGTGTAGAGCCGCTTTTCGGGCCGCACGGTGGTGATTTCATCAGTCCCGCTGAGAACTGAAAAGTTGCCCGCAACGAGGTTGTAGTTCGGTCCGCTTCCCGTTTCCGCACCTTTGAACACGATCGCATACCCACCAGCCGAAACGGTATCACCAGGGCGCATCACCTGGACGTGCTCTTCTCTGTAGGCCGTTGTCGCGATAATGCCGATGGTCATGACGCCGACGCCGAGGTGGCCAAGGGCCGCCCCGAATGTCGCCCGGGGCAACCCGGCGAGCCGAGCCCACGCGACCGTCCAAGGGACCTCGCCGATCCGCGCGCGCATGGCCAAATCCCAAATCGCGCCAACCGCCACCCACAAGCCAAGCGCGATGCCAAGCGGCGCAAGCCAGGGTCCGCGCTCCACCACTGCGAAGACGAGGATGGTCAAGACGAACGTGATCAGGGCGGCCACGTAAAGCCGGCGGGCGGCCGCTTCCAGGTCGCCGCGTTTCCAAGGCAGCACCGTCCCAAACGGAATGGCCAGAAGCAGCGGGATCATGAGCGGCCCGAAGGTCAAATTGAAGTATGGCGGACCAACCGAGATCTTCGCGCCGGTAAGCCCTTCAAGCGCCAACGGATAGAGCGTGCCGATCAGCACCGTCGCGCAGCTTGTGGTCAGCAAGATATTGTTCAAGACCAGCGCGCCTTCGCGGCTGACCGGTGCAAACAGCCCACCCTGGCGCAAGGCGTTCGCGCGGGCCGCAAACAACGCAAGCGAGCCGCCGACGAACACGATCATGATCCCGAGGATGAACACGCCGCGGGCAGGATCAACTGCGAACGCATGGACGGATGTCAGAACGCCGGAGCGGACGAGGAATGTGCCCAACAAAGACAGGGAGAAGGTCAGGATGGCCAGCAGGACCGTCCAAACCCTGAGTGACTCCCGCTTTTCCATGACAAGCGCTGAGTGCAGCAGCGCCGTGCCCGCCAGCCAGGGCATGAAAGAAGCGTTCTCGACCGGGTCCCAAAACCACCAGCCGCCCCAGCCAAGCTCGTAGTAAGCCCAGTAGGAACCCAGCGCGATGCCGAGCGTCAGGAAGACCCAGGCAGCCAACGTCCAAGGCCGCACCCAACGCGCCCAGGCCGCATCAATCCGGCCATCGATCAGCGCCGCAATGGCGAACGAAAAGGCGATCGAAAAGCCGACGTACCCGGCATAAAGGAATGGCGGGTGCAGTGCGAGGCCGGGATCTTGCAGAATTGGGTTGAGGCCACGGCCCTCAAACGGTGCAGTTGCGGCGCGCAGAAACGGGTTCGACGTAAGCAGCATGAACAGCAGAAATGCGACGGCGATGCTTGCTTGGACCGCAAGCACATTGGCGCGCAAGGTCATCGGCAAGTTATTGCCAAAGAGCGCCACGCCGGCACCGAATAGCGCAAGGATAAGGACCCAAAGAAGCAACGAGCCCTCGTGATTGCCCCAAACACCGGAAATCTTATAAATCAGCGGCTTGGCCGAATGTGAATTCTGATAAACGTTGATTACGGAGAAATCAGACGTCACGTAAGCGTTTGTCAGTGCCGCAAAGGCGATGACCAGAAGCGCCAGTTGAACAAGGCTTGCCGGCAGCGCGACTTGCATCATGCGCCGATCGCCAATGTGCGTTCCGACAAGCGGCACGGTCATTTGGATCAGGGCGGTCGCCAGCGCGAGGATCAGTGCGAAGTGGCCAAGTTCTACGGTCATGGCGGTTCAACTGTCTCAAGTGTTTCAGGCGTTTATGATCGCCCGTGTGCGGTTTTTTTTCCATTCGGCAGCGTCGTATCGGCTTCAAGAGCCCGGATGCGTGGCGCCTTCGCCGAGCTTAACGCCGCGCTTCTTCAAAGCATCGGCGACTTCAGGCGGCATGTAATTCTCGTCGTGTTTGGCAAGCACCGTATCGGCGTTGAATTGCCCGCTCGCAGTGAGCGTTCCTTCGGCCACGACGCCCTGGCCCTCGCGAAACAGATCCGGAAGGATGCCGGTATAAGAAACGGGAACGGTTTTGAGCGTGTCGGTTATGGCGAATGATACCTTTGCGCCATCACCGCGCTTGACGGAGCCGGATTGGACGAGACCGCCAATCCGGATCCGCTGGCCAGGCGCAACCGTTTTTGTTTCAAGGTCGCTGGGCGAATAAAAGAAAACGATGGTATCGCGCAGCGCAAAAGCAATCAGAATTGCGGCAACGGCCAATAGCGCTGCACCACCACCGATCAAAACACCGCGCTTTTGTTTGCGTGTCATTTTGTTTTACCCGTCCGATTTACAGTCCGTGCGCCGGTTGCGCAAACCCATTGCAGTGGTCGACCTATGAGCTGCCAAGCCCTAGCGACTGCGCAAACGTTTCCACGTCGCGGCGCTTTTCTTCTTTGTCCACAAGCGCTTCGCGTGCGCGATCAAGCGCGGCGAGAGCGTTCTTGCGATCTCCCAGGACCATGTAGGCACGAATCAGCCGCTTCCAGCCCGCCGGATCGTCGCCATTCTCCTGCAAGCGCGCTGCCAGCCCGCCGACCATGTCGCTGATCAGGTTGCGCCGATCTTCCGGTGACATGGCTGAGACCGCTGCGACCTGATCACGCGACAGTTTCGGGGCTTTGGTCTGCGATGCTCCGGCGTCCGCTTGCGGCTTGGGCTGCGAAGGCGCTGCTTCGGGCGGCGTTGCACGGGCCAACGGCGCGCCACTCAAGCGTTGGGACACCGCGGCAATGCGCCGTTCCACAGATGCCCGCCAGCGCGCTTCCTTCGGCGCGTCTTTCAAGAGCGCTTGATAATCGTCGCGTGCCTCGACCAAGGCGCCGCGCTGTTCCTTTGCGACCGCCAACCAGAACTTCGGGAACGGCCAATCCGGCCGCAGCGCTGCCAGCCGTGTGTAAAGCTTTTCGGCTTCTGGTGTCACGCGACCACGCGCCAGCGTGACAACAACCTGCGCAAGGCCCGCCAGCCGGCGATCACTCTCGCCCTGCAACTCTATGGCCCGCTCGTAGGCCACCTTGGCGTCCTGAAAACGGCCGACCCGCGTATAGACCGGGGCGATGACATCCCAGCCCTGTCCGTCGTCGGGCTTCTCGCGCAAGCGCGCTTCCACACGCGAAATCAATTCAGCAACCGGCGTACGCTCGATCGGCGTTTGCAGGCGTGCTGACCGGGGCAGATCCGGCGCGCCGCCGGCGCCATAAACGAGATACGCGACAAAAGCAGACAGCGGCAGGAACGCCGCACAGAAAAGCGCGGCCGCTTTGCGCAGGTTTTCGCCAGAAACACCGAACAACGACGCTTGGGCCCCGCCATCGGCCGCATGTGCAGCCGCGTCGGCAGCCAGCAAGCGCCGCGATATCTCAATTCGCGCGGCCTCAGCCTCGGTATCGGTGATCACACCACGGTCCAGATCGCGATCGATTTCAGCAAGCTGGTCGCGATAAACGTTGGCGTCGGCGGCAAGATCGGCCGCCCCATCGGCATCGGCTCCAAAGCCGCGTGCCAGTGGCCAGATGATGGCAAGCACGACGGCCGCCGTCATGATCGCTGCAGAGACCCAAAACAGCATTGTTGCGGCCGTCCGCTCCCTTGAAGGCCCCACGGCGGGGCGTTTTGATTATGATCCTTGGCTGGCTTTCATGCCAGATTTAGGGACGCCTGTCCCGCCGTTGGACGCGACCAAAGTCGTGGTGCGCGCGATTGACCGACCCGAATGAGCCAACTTGAGCGTGGCGCTGCGACGGCGCGTGAGGGATGGCTCAGCGCTCAGCAACGGCAGCGGGAAGCGTCAGCACGGCGCACAGGCCGCCATGGCGGGAGGCTTCAAGCGCAAAACTGCCGCGATAGGACGTGGCCAGATCCGTCACGATCGACAGACCCAGGCCCGATCCGGGCTTGGTTTCATCAAGGCGCAAACCGCGTTTGCCGAGCTTGGCGCGCTGGTCTTCGGTCAAGCCAGGTCCATCGTCTTCGATCACAAGCTCAAGCCGTGGCGGCGCGCCTGGAACCTCCGGCGGCAACGACCGGCCGGTCAGCCAGACCGTGCCCCGCGCCCATTTGCACGCGTTGTCGAGGAGGTTGCCGAGCATCTCCTCCAGATCATGCTTTTCGCCCTGGAACTTGAGACCGTCGCCAAGTGTCACGTGCACACTCACGGGTTTGTCGCGATAAATCCGCTCGAGCGCGCGCTTGAGTGCCCCTGCGACCGGCGTGACTTCGGTGACGCGCCCAATCGTTCCAGCGCGCGCCGCCATCCGCGCCCGATCGAGATAGTGATTGACCTGGTCACGCATGATCCTGGCCTGGGCGGCCACTTTGCCGGCGAACGCGCCGCTGGCGTCGTCGGCTTCGTTGGTGATCACGGCTAGCGGCGTTTTCAGAGCGTGCGCAAGATTGCCAACCTGCGTGCGGGCGCGCTCGATGATCTCATGATTGGATTGGATCAACGCGTTCAGCTCGTGTTGCAGGGACATAACCTCGGCTGGTGGATCGCCCTTCAATTGCTCCTGCTGGCCAGAGCGGATGGCCTGAATGCCCTGCTCCATTTCGCGCAATGGCCGCAGCACGTAACGTACCTGGTAAAGCAGCATCACCAAGAGCAACAGGATCGCGATCAAAAACGCTGCGCCCAGACGCAACCGGAACTCGTGAATATGGGCGTGCGCCCAATTCAAGGGCCCCGCGACCAGCAGGGAATAGGGCTTCTTGGCCCCTTCCGGCCCGATCAGAAGTGATAATTCCGCAAATCGGATCGCAAGGCCGTCAGGGCCAACGGTGTCCTGCCAAACCATCATCGCATGTGGAACGTCTTTCAGCCGCGCTTGGCTTTCTTGGCGGGTCGTTAGCCGATGAGTTGTCAGCGACGCCGATACCAATGGCGGTCCGTTTGCGTTCGGATCGAGCGGGGTGATCTGCCAATAGTAGCTGCTGTTGGTGAAATCAAACAGCGCTTCACCAAGGTGTTTGGGCGCGACGGGCTCGGTTAGTCCGG
Organism: uncultured Hyphomicrobiaceae bacterium; assembly: GCA_964579305.1. Taxonomy (GTDB): domain Bacteria; phylum Pseudomonadota; class Alphaproteobacteria; order Rhizobiales; family Hyphomicrobiaceae; genus JBCBWG01. The sequence goes on along the minus strand of CAZOGY010000013.1, from coordinate 6,905 downwards.
CTGCCTGGTTTTCCGTCAGCATGACCAGCAAGTGCTTGTCGATCTGTTGGCGCAGCCAGGCGTTTCGATCGGCGATGTAGAATTGATCGATCGCGTAACCGGCAATGGGCAGCACAACGATTGCCCACAGGCACGCCGCCATGCACAGGCGGAACGCAAGCGAGTTTGGCAGCATCCGATCCGCGCGTCTGGCCATCCGTGATAGGCGATTGCGCATCCGCCGCACGCTTACGCCGAACTGGCGCAAACGATCGTTCAGATCCCAGGCTGGCAGGAACCGTATCAGGCGCGCGCCGCCTGCCCGCGCACGACCGATAATGGTCTGCGGACCAAACTTGCGCGGCACGCGCGGCGGATCGCCCTCGAACCGGTCAGCCGGGATCGTCACGCGGTCTCATCTCCGTTGCTCATGCGATAGCCAAGCCCGCGTACCGTCTGGATTAAGTCGGGCGGGACTTTTTTGCGCAGGCGGCCGATGAAGACCTCGATCGTGTTGGAATCCCTATCGAAGTCCTGGTCATAGAGATGCTCCACAAGTTCCGTGCGCGAGACGACGCGGTCGTTGTGGTGCATCAGATAGGCCAGCAAGCGATATTCATGAGATGTCAGCTTAATCGGGTCGCCGTGGCAGCTCACCCGTGCAGACCGCGTGTCAAGCACCAGCGGGCCGCAGGCAATTTCTGCGCTGGCATGGCCGGCGGCACGGCGCACCTGGGCGCGAACGCGCGCCAACAGCTCTTCCATGTGGAACGGCTTGGCCACGTAATCGTCGGCACCGGCATCCATGCCGGCAACCTTGTCACTCCAGCGGTCGCGCGCGGTCAGAATGATGACCGGCATCACCCGTTCAGAACGCCGCCACTCCTCCAGGATGCGCAGGCCATCCATCTTCGGCAGGCCGAGATCGAGAATAACGATGTCATAGGGTTCGGTATCGCCGAGGAAATAGCCCTCCTCGCCGTCGAACGCGACATCGACCGCGAAACCGGCATCAACCATGGCGTTTTTGAGCTGCCGGTTCAGATCCGGTTCGTCTTCGACCACCAATGCACGCATGGCTGCGACCTCAGAGGATTGAGACTGTGCGCCGCCAGCATGAGCGCCGCGCCGCCTTTAGGTTTGCGATCCTAAAGCAATATCCGGTTTTACGGAATCGCTTTGCGCTTCGAAGATCGGATGAAACCGGCCTATTTCCAGCATGATAGATCACCATTATCCGACCACTTGACCGCGACTTCGGTCACGTGCGGTCGGACGCGGCTCTCGTGTTCCGTTTCAGACATTTGCCACCAGCCGACTGAGGGTTCACAGCAAATGCCTGAAACTCAAGAAACACGAGCAAGTCTATGTTTTTCGTGTTGCTTTTGTCATTTACGTTTGTCGCCGACCTCGCCGCAACCGGCAGGCAAACGTCAATGACGCAATATTAACGGCCGAAGGGTGATTTGGCATCAAGTGTCACGGTTTCCAGCCGGCCGCCCGGCGCACGCAGCGTCAATCGGTATACGAACCGCCCATCCTCGCGACACAGGGTCGTTGTCAGGACGCGGCCTCGGTTTTGCGCCGCCAAGCTCCGGCTGAGTTCCGTGACTGGAGCCAGCTTGCGCTTTTCAACGATCTGGGCGGCGACCGACCAGTCCGGAATACAGCGGACGTCAGAAGCGCGGGCCGGCACGCCCAAACCCAACCCAAACGCCAGCAGGCAACCGGCCAAAAGGGTCAGAGCTTGATCGAGCCGGGCCGTGCGCGCGGCGCCCCAATTCGTGCGGGCTGCGGTGTGCGAAGGGTGTCTCATGCCGCATGGGTAACAATAGAGCACTGAACCCGTGCTGAATGGCCCCTTCACAGTGCCGGCAGAAAGATGGGCGTGGTTGCCAAGCGGCTCACAACACCTGGTTGATTTCGATCACGTTCATCGAGGGATCATAGACGTAGATCTGGTGCACGCCCTTCATGGCATAGGTCCCGGCATCGGAATACGGAATCCCAGCGTCATCGAGGCGTTTCATCACCGCCTTGATGTCGGGCACGGTGAAGGCGGGATGACCGCCGATCGTCGGGTTGTGGATAAAGCCGTTATCTTTGGCGAACGTGGGAATGGGTTTGACGACGTGGATGCCGCGGTTCTCGGTGCCAAAATAGGCGATCGTATCATCGCGGTGATGCAGTTCGCCGGGTCTGTCGGGATAGGTCCACTTGCCCTCCGGCAGGCCAACGATATCGCGCAGGAAGGCTGCGGTGGCTTTCACGTCATGCGCCATGATGTTCACGTGGTGGATTGACCAGTCCATTGGGCGGCTCCTCGGATCATGTGTTGTGGTCCCAGCCGGGAGGAGACGGCGTTCTGCGGTGCGGGTCAAATCGCGGGCGTAATCGTGACAATCGATCCGGGTGGGAGCGCGCATGGACCGCGGGCGCGCAAGCCTGCCATGGCGCGACGGAACGCGGGGCCCACCGGGCCGCGCGACCGCAACAGGACGCAACCAACGGACACCACCGGTACGGTGCGATAGACGTCCACGGCCAACCTGTGATTGCCGACTTGCGACCGCGGCCACGCATGGTAAAAGTCTAAAGATTATCCGAATAGCGGCGGAGAACTACGATGTTACGTCTAATTGTTGCGTTTACGGTCGTGGCGATGGCCGGCGGACTGAACCACGGCGCCAAGGCGCAGAACCGAGCAGCGGGATCTGAGCCGATCCTTCGCATCGAAGCCGGCATGCATTCAGCGCCGATCCAGCGCCTGACGGTCGATGCGAACTGCTCGCTGATGGCCACGGGTTCTTACGACAAAACGGTCAAGGTCTGGCGCATTGGCCGGGCCGCTGGCTTGGTAGAAGCCAGCACGCGTTCCAACGCATCGCGCAACCCGCCGGGGTTGGAGCTGTTGCGCACGCTGCGGGTTCCGATCGGTCCGGGACACGATGGCAAAGTGTTTGCCATGGCGATGGCGCCGAACGGTTCGTGGATCGCGGCAGGCGGTTGGGACGCCATCTATCCGACCGAGTATGCGCACTACGTCAGCATTCTGGATACATCAACCGGTCGCCAACTCGCGCGCCTGGGGCCGCTCGGCAATGTGATCTTGCACATGGCCGTTTCGCAGGATGGCGAAATGCTTGCCGCGACGCTGGGTCGTGGCCAAGGTCTGGCCGTCTGGCGGACCAGCGACTGGAAACTGATGGGCCGCGACAAAGATTATGGCGGGCGCAACAGCCTCGGGGCAACGTTTGGGCCTGACGGACAGCTCTATACGGTTGCCGCCGACGGCAAGGTTCGGCGCTATCGCATCCCGCCTCGGCCGGTCGAGGCGCTTCAGCCACGGCGCATTATCAACAGCCCTGGCGGGCGGCGGCCCTATGGCGTTGCCGCTCATCCCGATGGTGAGACCATCGCGGTTGGTTATGACGACACGCGCAATGTTGACATCCTCGATGCCTGGACGCTTGAGCGCATCCAATCGGCCGATATCGGTCCGGTTGACGATTCCCTTCACGCGGTCAGCTACACGGCGGATGGGTCACGGTTGTTCGCCGCAGGCCGATATCAGATCACGGGCGGCCGGCCGGTGCGGATCTGGACGGTTCGCCGAAACGGCCGTGTCGTGGATGGTCGCAACGTCCTGACGAAAGCGGACGATACTATCCTGACGCTACTGCCGTGTGCCAACGGGATTGCGATCGGCACGACCGACCCGGCTGCCGGTCTGCTCGATGACGACGGCGGGGTCGTGCAATGGCAGGGCCCCACCAAAGCCGACATGCGCGGCAACCGGAACCAGAACCTTCTGATCGGCGCGGATGCCAAGAAAATCCGGTTCGGTCTCGGCTATGGCGCGATCGAGCCAGTCATGTTCAGCCTCGAAGACGAGACGCTCACCGATGCCAAGAACATCGAGGCCGGCTTGACCGATGCGCGCATGAGCGGGCTCCCCGTGACGAACTGGGACGATAGCTACGAGCCGAAGTTCGATGGACGCCGGATCGAGCTTGAGCGGCGCGAACAGGCGCGTGCGCTTGCCGTGGCACCGGACCGACGCAACTTCGTTCTCGCGGCAAGCTATTCAATCCGCGGGTATGACGCGAACGGCAACCAGATCTGGAAAGTCAAATCGCCAAGCGAAACCTGGGGCGTCAACATTCCGCGCAACGGGGGCGTTGTGGTGGCCGTGTTCGGCGACGGCACCGCGCGTTGGTACCGTCTGTCCGATGGCAAGGAGCTGCTTGCGCTGTTCGTGCACGCGCCAGACCGCCGCTGGATCGCTTGGACGCCGCGCGGTTACTACTTGGCGTCGCCGGGCGCGGAAAAGCTGATCGGCTGGCACGTCAACCGCGGCTGGAAACGCGCTCCGGACTTTTATCCAGCCGCCCAGTTCCGTGATCGCTTCAACCGACCCGATATCGTCAAGCGGGTCTTGGACACACTCGATGAAGACGAAGCGATCTCGAATGCCAACGCGAATGCCCGTCAGCGCCGAGCGCAAGAAGACGTGCGCGAAGCCGCGCCGCCGCTGATTTGGATTGAACAGCCCGGCGATAACGCAACGTTCAACAAGCGCCAGGTCTCGATCGTCTACCGGGCGTTGCCGGGCGCCGGCGACAAGATCGTGTCGATTGAGCACCGCGTTAACGGCTTGGCGGCACGCAACGTTGCAGCAGTGCCGCGTTCATTCAGCCGGGATGGCAGTGCCGTGCGCATGACGCTTGAGCTTCCACCGGAAGATGTCGAGCTGACGTTGATTGCGCGCAATGAGCTGGACAAGGCTTCGGCACCGGCCACAGTGCGGCTGCGGTGGGACGGCGCGACACCCGGGGCGCCGCGTCTGCCACGTCTGCGCGGCGTTTTCATCGGCACAAACGCCTATCGCGATCCGGCGCTGCCGCCTTTGGCCTATCCGGTCAAGGACGCCCAGGACATGGCGAACTTGTTCAAGGCGCAAAAGGGCCGGTCATACCGCGACGTTGAAGTTCGCGTGGTCGCTGACGGGACGCGCGGAGACATCATCGAAGCGCTTGAGTGGCTTGAGGCCGACGAGGACGAAACGCGGGTCAACCTGCTGTTCCTTGCCGGTCATGGCGTAACCGACGAGCGCGGGAATTATTACTACATGGGCGTCGACGGCCAGGCCGACCGGCTGCGGGCGTCGGGCGTGCCGCGCGGTCAAATCCTGCGGACCGTCCGGAACCTTCTGGGCCACCGGGTGATCATGCTCGATACGTGCCACTCAGGTGGCACGGTTGACGGAAACCTGCCTATGAGTGCGCCGCGGCGGCCGTCCATGAACGTGCTGGCCAACGAGATTGCGAACGCGGAAACGGGCGTGGTGCTCTATGCCTCAACAAGCGCACGACAGCTTTCCTACGAGAACGATGCCTGGGGCAACGGCGCGTTCACGAAGGCGATGCTGGAGGGCTTAAGCGGGAAGGTGCGCACGCAGACCAAGCGTGGCAGCTATGTCGACGCCGAGGAGCTGTCGCTTTATGTGCGCAAACGGGTGGTGGCGCTGACCGACGGGCGCCAGGTACCAATCCGGGTCAAGCCGGATGCGGCGCCGGAGCTGAAGTTGGTCTGGCTCGACTGATCGTATCGGTCGCTGTTGCGAGGCTGGGGCGCCATGCCGCCCTGCCCTGCTTGAGCATGACATCCAGGGGGCGGCCGAAAACCATCGGTCCCCCCCGTGAGTTCCACTGCATGCAAGTGAGTTCCAGTCCAGGCGTGTGAGTTCACCTGCGTGAATGACACGGCCGGCTTGTTGCCACGGATTGGGGCGCTGGCTCGACCCGTTTCATCGATGGCGCGCCGGCGCAATTACTCCACGCCGAGCTTTTCCTTCACGATGGCCTGGACGGCTTGCGGGTTTGCCTTTCCGCCGGTCGCTTTCATGACCTGGCCGACGAACCAACCAGCCAGCGAGGGTTTGGCCTTCGCCTTTTCGACCTGCTCAGGGTTGGCCGCCATCACGTCGTCTACGGCTTTTTCGATGGCGCCGGTATCGGTCACCTGTTTCATGCCGCGCTGTTCGACCACCTCTGCCGGGTCACCGCCTTCGGTCCAGATAATCTCGAAGAGATCTTTGGCGAGTTTTCCAGAGATTGTTTGATCAGAAATCAAATCGACGATGCCGCCAAGCTGTTCGGCGGAAACCGGCGATTGGTCGATTTCCAGGCCTTCTTTATTGAGACGGCCGAAAAGCTCGTTGATGACCCAGTTTGCCGCGACCTTGCCATCGCGCTTGCCGCCATCGACGACCGCCTCAAAGAACGCCGCGTTTTCCTTTTCCGCGACCAGCACGCTGGCGTCGTAGGCGGTCAGCCCGTAATCGCTCATGAACCGGTGTTTTTTCTCATCTGGCAATTCCGGCAGGCTTTTGGCCAAATCATCGACATAGGCCTGCGTGAATTCGAGCGGGAGCAAGTCAGGGTCGGGGAAATAACGGTAATCGTGCGCTTCTTCCTTGGAGCGCATCGAACGGGTCTCCCCGGCTTTGGCATCGAACAGGCGGGTTTCCTGGTCGATCGTGCCGCCATCCTCGATGATGTCGATCTGACGGCGCGCTTCATACTCGATCGCCTGGCCGATGAAGCGGATCGAGTTGACGTTCTTGATCTCGCAGCGTGTGCCCAGCTCCGTACCCGGCTTGCGCACGGAGACATTGACGTCGGCGCGGAGCGAGCCTTGTTCCATATTGCCGTCGCAGGTGCCGAGATAGCGCAGGATGGTGCGCAGCTTGGTGACGTAAGCGCGCGCTTCTTCCGAGGAGCGCAGATCGGGCTTGGAGACGATCTCCATCAGCGCGACGCCGGAGCGGTTCAAATCGACGAAGGAATAGTCGGGGTGCTGATCGTGGAGGCTTTTGCCTGCATCCTGTTCGAGGTGCAGGCGCTCAATGCCAACCTCGACGG
>CAZOGY010000012.1:0-47191 GCA_964579305.1 uncultured Hyphomicrobiaceae bacterium | reverse complement strand
CGGACAGTCGCGGAATGTCTTGCCCGAGCCCGGCTTGATGCAAGTCGTGCCCCCAGTCCCGAGCGAGACGGTTACGCCGTCGCAAGATGGCTCGACTGGCACCCGCTTCGCCTCCGACCCAGCCTGCCCCTCCCCGCCCTTCAGCCAGCCGAGCGTGGCCATTTGAATGCGATCAGCGCGGCCGGGGTGGGTGTCGGTTTCCTGCTCCGGCAAGGTTCGGAACAGCGCGGTTGCCTCTTCGAGCGTGGCGCCCATGCGCCGCAGGATCAGGCCGGCTTGATAATCCGCCTGCAATTCGAACTTGTGATTGCGGCCAGCCGCCAATGTATGCAGCTCGATATGGTGGCCAAGTTCGTGGGCGAGGACTGCGATCAGTGACCAGTAATTCGCCGTCTCCTGTTTCAGTTGCTGCATGAAATAGGCGTTGTAGAAAATATACCGCCTCAAGCCATCCGGCGTATCTTCGACAAACGCAACCGCCGCGCCCGTCTGGCCACTTGCGCGCAAAAGAATGCGGCTTTCCAGGCCCAACAGGTCGGCGGCTTTCAAGACAGAACGGAACACACGGCGCGCTTCGGCATCAGACTCAAAACTGCGCTTGATTGGTTTGGTTTTCCCGTGGAAGCCGCGCAGCTTGCCAGCGTCGTGCTCCATCACGAGTTGAGCCTGCGCACCGGCCATGCCGCCCAGCAACAGCGCGCAAAAAACAACACATCGCAACATGACGTCCCACCCATAACCTGCGCCACATCCAGTTCCCAGACTGAGCGTATCACGCAGCAATGACAGCTTGAACCGACACAACGGACAAGGACGCGAAACCATGCGCACCGCTCCAACGCTCACCCTGATCGCCGCCCTCGCCTGGCTTGGCGCAACCGCGCAGCCCGCCACAGCTCAGATCGGCGAGCGGGTCACCATCGCGGGATCAACGCCCTTCGCCATCGACCGCACGGAAGTGACGATCGGCCAGTTCAAGACGTTCGCCGCTGCGACCGGACTTGAAACATCGGCGGAAAAAGCTGGCGGCGGCTACGAATACGGCGCCGGCTGGGAACAACGGCCCGGCTGGACATGGCAAGCGCCTTACGGTGAGCCCGGCGCCGATCGCGAACCCGTCGCGCACGTGACCTGGGCTGAGGCGGATGCCTTCTGCAAGCACGTCGGGGGCCGCTTGCCGACAGCAGCCGAATGGCGCCGCGCGGCGTATACCGAGACACGAGACGCCCCAGCGGATGGGTTTCAGACCGGCGAGACGTACGCCTATCCGGTTGGCGCCACGGGCGATGGCATGAACAACAACCGCAAGCGCCACGTCCCGGTGGGCACGACGAAACGCGGCGTCAATGGCCTCTACGACATGGGCGGAAACGTCTGGGAATGGCTGGCGGACCGGCGCGGTGGCGATGCGCTCACGATCGGCGGCTCCTGGTGGTACGGCCCGGACAAGGCCCGCAGCACCGGCGCGCAATATAAGCCCGCCGACTTCGCCGCCATCTACATCGGCTTTCGCTGCGCTTACGATGTCGAGTGAGGCCAACCGCGATTGACCCGCATCAAACCAGGCTGCCGCAATCAGCGCTACCGGCGTGGTCCCAAACCAACCGGAGCACGCCCATGTCAAAGGACTACAGAGCAATCGCCGACAGCGTCGTCGCCAACGCAGGCTTGCTCGGCAAGGCCGCACCCGAAGCCATGGCCGCTTTCGCAGGTCTTGGAAAAGCGGCCTATCCCGACGGTGCACTCGACGCCAAGACCAAGGAGCTGATCTCACTGGCGATCAGCGTTGCCGTGCGCTGCGACGGCTGCATTGCCTATCACGCGCGCTCAGCCGTGAAGAAAGGCGCCACCCGCCAGGATGTCGCCGAGGCACTCGCGGTCGTCATTCAAATGGGCGGCGGCCCGGCAATGGTCTATGCCGGCCAGGCGCTCGAAGCGTTCGACACATTCGCTGGCGACGCCCAAGATTGATGAGCGTCTCCGATCGGGCCGGTCACCACGCAACCGGCCCGTGTGCGTATCAAGCAGATCAGATCTGAGCCGCTGGCTTACGCAGCACGTGGATACCCCAGAACAAGTGGCCTGCGTCCGCAGCCTTCACCCAGTTTTCAAGCCCGACCACCATCCGATCGAGATAATCTGCACTGGCGCCGCCAGACAAAAGCTTGTCGCGGTTGGCCAGAAGCTCGGTGCGCACGCGGTCGTAATGGGTGCGCAACTGTTCCGTCTGGTCGGCCTGCTCCAGAACCTCAAGCCCGGCCGCCTCCGCAGCCTGCCGGTAAAAGCGCGGCGATGCCAGGTCAATCAGCCCGAGCCGATCGTAAACCGGCTGCAGGACGCCCACTGGCACATCATCGGCCTGCATCGGGTCGGTGAAGATGAAGATCCCACCGGGCTTCAGGATGCGCGCAACTTCGCTGATCACCTTGGCCCGTTGATCCGAATGCAGGATCGCGTCCTGGCTCCATGCGATGTCGAACGAGCCATCATCGGCCGGCACGTTTTCAAAAACCCCGTGCACGACCGAAATCTGATCGGTCAGTCCGGCCCGTCGCGTCCTTTGACGGTTGATGTCGTTTTGTGCGTCCGAAATGTTCAGACACGTTGCTTTGCAGCCAAACCGCCTCACGACCCGCCGCATGGCCCCGCCATAACCGGCACCCAAATCGATTATGTGTGTGCCGGGGCTGATCGCCGGGACGAGTTCGCCAAGCCGATCGGCCATGGCGTCAACCGTTGCGTTGCTTGCGTCCTTGATCGACCGCCCCGGCTCGTAAAGTCCGACATGCAGATCTTCGCCGCCCCAGACAATCGAATAGAAGGTATTGGCATCTTCACTGTCGTAGTATTCCTCAGTCGCCTCGCGAATATCGCGCACCGTGTCACCGCCAACGGCCTCACCGTTTTGCCAACGCCTGACGTCGGGCACTGATTTTTCCGCAACGTGAATGAAAAAGTCGGGCTCATCCTCCGCGTAGGTCTCCTGGAAATCGCCATAGGTCCGGATCCGCTCAAACCCGGCTTCCGTAATCAGGCGCCGCACATAGTTCTTGCGGACCGGATACATATTCAATGTAAATTGCGAACCGTCTGGGAATTGATATTTGAAGCGACACAACCCATCATCAATATGCTCGGGCTCTGCCGATACTTGATCACCGCAGTAATAGAATTTATGCTTTGTCTTGAACCCGCTTTCCAGCATGGCATCATAGTTCCGCTGATCCAGGATCAGGATGCCGTCATGCTTGAGCGCCGCATAGAACTCCGCAAGCGCGCGTCGCCGATCCTTTTCATCGTGCAAATGCGTGAATGAGTTACCGAGGCAGATGATGGCGTCATACTTGCCCTGAATATCGCGATTGAGCCAGCGCCAATCGGCCTGAACCGTTTTCAGGACGAGACCGCGCCGCCGTCCATTTTCAAATGCTTTTGCCAACATTTCGGCGGAACCGTCGGCGGATGTCACATTGAAGCCCGCCTCATTGAGACGAACGGAATGGAACCCAGTCCCGCAGGCAACGTCCAAAACCGTGTCTTTACCGCGTGCCCGCAAAATATCGATAAAGAATTGGCCTTCGCTTTGCGCGCGCGCGTCCCAATCGATCAACTCGTCCCATTTATTGACAAACTCCATGATGTATTCCTGGCGATACAGGTCTGTATCCCGTGCGGCCAATGGATCACCGCGGTAAACGCGTTGATTGCCGCCCTGCAAAGCCTCAGCTTTGGCCTCATGTCTCATCGAAAACTCCTTGTTTGGCTGAAAACGGAACATCGGGCTTTCGGCGATCGACACCTCCAGGTCATAGATTGTCACATGTCACCGCGGCCAATACTGCGCACCGGCCTGCCGCTTGCGCGGCTGCTGGAAGACACGCGTTGTAAAACTGGCGCGCACCATGACCACCGCGGCGGCCAAGTCAGGCCCAGATCAGGCCCAAGTCAGGCCCAGATCAGGTCCAAGTCAGGCAATGATGCACCGGCGCCAAAACTGCCAGGCGTTGTCACGCGCTGACCGACCGGGATGAAAGGCGACCGTTCGATCGCCCCGCGTGCCCCGCGTGCCCCGCGTTCATCGAACGCCGGCCGCTTCAGGTCTCAGACGCGCAAGCCATTTCCAGGCAGCCGGAAAGCTGCGCCTGCGCGATGGTCGTATAGGCCACCCAAGCTGCAACCTCAAGTTTTGCCCCCTCGCCCAATGCCCGCCAAGAGCGCAGACGAGCGACTGACACTTGAATGCTGGGCGGCACGTGGGCTAGCAGCACTGCATGCGCGAGCTATTGTTGTTCCGACATGCCAAGTCGAGTTGGGATGATCCCGATCTCGACGATCACGATCGCCCGTTGACCGAGCGCGGCGCGAAAGCGGCCGCGCGCATGGGCCAGTGGCTGCGCGAGCACGATCTCGTTCCAGACCTGATCTTATGCTCAACGTCCGTGCGCACCCGCGCGACGCTCACGCTTGCGTTTTCCGAGTTTCTGGCGGCGGACACGCCAATCTCATTCGAAGATGCGCTCTACATTGCCCATCCCGACACCCTGCTTGATCGCCTTCGCAGCATCGCAAGCGACCACCAACGCGTTGCCATCATTGGGCACAATCCGGGATTACATGCGCTTGCGCTGCAACTGGTGGGCGCCGGCCGCAAGAAAGATATCCGCCAACTCGCGATGAAATATCCAACCGCCGCGATTGCACATATAGTCTTCGAAACCGAGGGTTGGGATGGCATCGACACAGCCACCGGCCGGCTTGCGACGTTCGTGACACCACGCAGTTTGACCTGAACTCACGACACGCACACCGCACCGCGCATCAGATTTCGGCTGATCGGCGGGCTTCCAACGCCGCGGCCGCAGCCAAGCTGGCAAGTCCTCCCCAGCGCCTGGCAAAACCGGAAGATACGCGAGACACGCCATGCTCTTGATGATCGATAACTACGACAGCTTCACCTATAACCTCGTGCACTTCCTTGGTGATCTGGGCGCTACGTGCGACGTCTATCGCAACGACCGCCTCACCGCCGCACAGGCCCAGGCGCTTAATCCCAAAGCTATCGTTCTGTCGCCGGGCCCAGGCACCCCCAACGAGGCAGGAATTTGCCTGGAACTCGTCGAGACGCTTGGGTCCGAGATCCCCATTCTGGGCGTGTGCCTTGGTCACCAGGCCATCGGCCAAGCCTATGGCGGCCGCGTCATTCGTGCGCCTTTGCCCATGCACGGTAAGGTTAGCGACATCCGCCATACCGAACGCAGTGTGTTTGCCGGTCTGCCGCGCAAGATCTCGGTCACGCGCTACCACTCTCTGGCGGTGGATCGTGCGGGCTTGCCGGACGACCTGGAAGTCACGGCCGAGACCTCTGAGGGGCTGATCATGGGCCTGACGCACAAATCAGACCCCGTCCATGGCGTTCAGTTCCACCCTGAAAGCATCGCTTCGGAACTCGGACACGAGATGCTTGCCAACTTCCTATCGCTCGCTGGGATTTCACCGCGTCGCCGGAACACGCCCAGGGCCGCCTGAGGCACACCGGTGAAGCCTCTGGCGGAAAACGTCTGCGGCGCCCGTCGCACCGAGCACGCGAAAGCAGGACCATGACCGAAACAACCACCGACCCCAGCGCCCTCAAGCCTTTCATTGCCCGCGCGCTGGATGCAGCTTTGACGCGTGAGCTCGCTGAACAAGCCTTCGACGTGATCATGTCGGGCAAGGCGACCCCGGCGCAGATCGGCGGTTTCTTGATGATCCTGCGTCAGCGCGGCGAGTCGATTGAAGAGATCACCGGGGCTGCGGCGGCCATGCGCGCCAAGGCGCTTCCAGTAGAGGCCCCCGAAGGCGCCATGGACATCGTCGGAACAGGCGGCGACGGCAAGGGCACCTTGAATATCTCAACAACAACCGCGCTGGTTGTTGCAGGCCTCGGTGTTCCGGTGGCCAAGCACGGGAATAAGGCGCTGTCGTCGAAAGCCGGTGCCTCCGACGTCCTGGCCGAGCTTGGCGTGAATTTGTCCGGCGACCCCGCTCTGATTGCTAAGGCCATCCGCGAAGCCGGGATCGGTTACATGGCCGCACCAAACCACCACGCCGCGATGCGTTTCGTCATGCCCGCGCGCCAGGAACTCGGCGTGCGCACAGTCTTCAATATCCTTGGGCCGATGACCAACCCTGCCGCAGTCAAACGTCAGCTTACCGGTTGCTTCACCGACCACTTGATCCGGCCAATGGCAGAGACGCTGGGAGCGCTTGGCTCAGAAAAGGCGTGGCTCGTCCACGGCCTCGACGGCACCGACGAAATTTCTATTGCAGGACCAACGAAGGTTGCCGCGCTGGAGGATGGCCGCGTTACCGAATTTCAGATTGCCCCGGCCGATGCGGGATTGCCTGAGCATCCCTTCGGCCAGATCCTTGGCGGTGCACCGGAAGAAAACGTCGCAAAGATCCGTCGGCTGCTGGATGGCCGGACCGATGACGACATCATTGCATTCCGTCACGCCGTTGTGCTCAACGCCGCAGCCGCATTGGTCATCGCCGAGCGCACGCAGACCTTGGCCGATGGCGCACAACTGGCCGCGGCTGCGATTGATGATGGTCGCGCCAAAGCCGCGTTAGAGCGCCTGGTTGCGGTCATGGGCGCGGCGTGAGCGCGGGGTTCCGTGCGGGGGCGGAAACAGCGGCAGGGCGCGGTGAGATCGCTTTCAGGCTGACAAACCTGCGCCCCTGATACGCGGCAGGACCGGCGTCGTGTCATCGTCCTTGCGGCGCGTCACCACTAGATCTGATGCCCAGCGCGGCACCCAGATGCGAAACGACAACAACAGCACAAGCAGCGGCACCAGGATCACCGCCATTGTCGGCAACATCGCACCCAGCCCGGCGACCTTGAATTGTACGAGAAGTACCGGAAGCCCGACACTGAGGATCTGGACGAAAGCGAGCCCGGCAACCATGCCGGCAGCGAAGAAAACAAGGATGTCGCGGATGAACCCGCCCATGTTCACATGGATGTCGTCGCCCCGCGCGGCCTGACGCACGGCCAGAAAATACTGCAGCGCATAAAGCAAGCACGTGACGGCAACCGCGATGTAGAGCCAGCCGACGTTGAACCCAGCGCGCTGTGACAGACCCGACGTTGACAGATCACCGTAAAACCGTGGGATCGCCATGGCAATCACCACGCCACCGGCCGCAACCGCTTCTCCAACAACACCAATGTTGCGCCAGGTGCGCGCGTGCGTCTCGCTGATCATCAAAGCCTCCCGCGATTTGCCTCACGTTAGGCACGCGAGCCTTTCCCATTGGTGAGCCAACAGCGTTAACGCCCCCCCGCTCACGCAGCCACAACGCTCCGCGCCCAACGCGGCAGCACCACCCGGAATGCAACAAGCACGATCACGAGTGGCACCAACGTCGCTGCAAGCGTGAACCCCGCGCCCATCGCATCGCGGGTCTGGAACTGCGCGATCAAGCTCGGCATCGCGGCATCAAGTGCCGTCACCAGGGCAAGGCCCGCCGCGCCGGCAACAACAAACATGATTGCGCAATCGCGGATCAACCGCGTGCGATTGAACGCGTGCCCGTGCGCAGCCGCGATCCGTCCCGACGACCGCACGTAAACCGCCACGGCGACCAAACACAGTGCCGCCACCAGCAGATAAGCCCAGCCAATGTTGAACCCCAGCCGTGCCGATAATCCCGAAAGGCTTGGGCTGCCGGTCAGACGCGGGACGGCAAGCGCTATCAAAAGCCCAGCCGCGGCAGCCGCTTCGCCAGCCAGCCCCACTTGCTTGACGAGCTTGACCAGATAATCGTTTGCCACTTGCCCCTCCCCAATCCCATCAGCCATCCTCTCATAGACCTGGGCTTGGATATCCGCATCCCCGAAAACAACGCCGCTCGCGCCACGTGCATCGACGCGGCGCCTCGGCTATGGTGCGCGCCATGAGCACCATTCTTGACCGCATCACCGCCTACAAGCGCGACGAGGTCGCCGCTGCCAAGGCGGCCCGCCCGTTGCCCGACCTTGAGGCACTTGCCAAGGACGCAACGCCCGTGCGCCCGTTCGCCGATGCGATCACGGACCGTTTGGCCGCCGCGCCCTATGCTCTGATTGCCGAGATCAAGAAGGCCTCGCCCTCCAAGGGCCTGATCCGCGCAGACTTCGACCCGCCACAGCTCGCCGCAGCCTACGAGGCCGGCGGCGCAACGTGTTTGTCGGTTTTGACCGATACCCCGTCGTTCCGGGGCGCTCCGGAATATCTTGTGGCAGCCCGCGCGGCGACCGCGCTGCCGGCCTTGCGCAAGGACTTCATGATCGATCCCTACCAGGTGGTTGAAGCGCGCGCCTGGGGCGCCGATTGCATTTTGATCATCCTGGCCGAGATCGATGACGCCATCGCAGCAGACCTCGCTGCCGCCGCAAAGCAATGGGGCATGGATGCCATCGTCGAGGTCCACGATGAGGCAGAACTCGAGCGCGCGCTTCAGCTCGATTGCCGTTTGGTCGGGATCAACAACCGCGATTTGAAAACGTTTGAGACGACGCTTGAGACGACCGAACGCTTGGCCCCGCGTGTGCCCAGTGATCGCATCGCGATCGGCGAAAGCGGCATTTATGCGCATGAGGATCTTGCCCGATTGGAAGCCGCCGGCGTGCGCACGTTCCTTGTTGGTGAAAGCCTGATGCGGCAAGCCGACGTGGCAGCGGCGACCCAAGCGCTCTTGACCGGCGTGCGGCCATGACAACCGATCCGCACAAGGCCTCCGCCACGATTGCGGACACCGATCGCTCGCATCCATCGGGCCTGACCCATGTCGATGCGTCCGGCGCCGCGACCATGGTTGATGTGGGCGATAAGCTTGAGACAACCCGCACCGCGCGCGCTGAGGCCTTCGTCCATATGCGGCCCGAGACGCTCGCTCGGGTCACCGAAGGCACCGCCGCAAAAGGCGATGTTCTCGCAACTGCGCGGATCGCAGGCATCATGGCGGCCAAGCGCACGCATGAGTTGATCCCGCTATGCCATCCGCTTGCGATCACAAAAGCCGCAGTTGAGCTTGCCCCGACGACTGATCCGCCAGGAATCCACGTCACCGCCATGGTCCGCGTCACCGGCAAAACGGGCGTTGAAATGGAAGCGCTTACGGCTGCCTCGATTGCCGCGCTGACCATCTACGACATGCTGAAGGCCGCTGAAAAAGGCATGGTGATTGCCGATTTACGCCTGGTTGAGAAGACCGGGGGCAAATCCGGCGACTTCCAGCGCGACGCGGAGCCGACACCGTGAGCCTGATGTCGGTTGATGACGCGCTGGCACTCTGTCTCAGCGGAGTTGAACCAATGGCCGGCGAAACGGTGCCGCTTACCGCCGCCGACCGCCGCGTGCTGGCCCAGGATCTCGCGGCAACACGTACGCAACCGCCCTTTGATGTCTCTGCGATGGACGGGTTCGCCGTCAGACAAAGCGATGCCGTCGTCGGCGCGCGGCTCAAACTCATCGGCCAATCCGCGGCCGGCCACGGGTTCAGGGGCACGCTTGGCGCCGGACAAGCCATCCGCATTTTCACGGGCGCCCCAGTGCCAGATGGCGCCGACGCGATCCTTTTGCAGGAAAATGCCAAATACACGGACACAGACGTCGATGTCATCGAAGGCGGTGGCGAGGCACGCCACATTCGACGCGCCGGCATCGACTTCGCTCACGGCCAAGTCCTGCTGCCGCAAGACACCGTGTTGGGCCCACGCGCGTTGACCCTGGCCGCCGCGATGGGTCACGCCGCATTGCCGGTCCGGCGCCGCCCTAAGGTCGCGCTCATTGCAACGGGCGATGAACTTGTCATGCCTGGCGAAACCATCGGACCGGACCAAATCGTATGCTCGAACCCGTTCGGGATCGCTGCGATGCTGGAACGTGCTGGCGCCCAAGCGGATTTCATCGGTATCGCGCGCGACACCGAAAGCGACCTCACAGCGCATTTGGACCGCGCGCGCGAGGCCGATTTGGTCATCACAATCGGCGGTGCATCGGTTGGGGATCACGATCTGGTTGGCCCGGTCTTGCGCGATCGCGGCGCAGAATTGGCGTTTTGGAAAATCGCCATGCGCCCTGGGAAACCGCTTATGTTTGCCCGCCATGGCGCCCAGCGCATCCTCGGTCTGCCAGGCAATCCCGTCTCGTCGCTGATCTGTGCGCGGGTCTTTGCCGTGCCGTTGATCCACGCCCTGCTTGGCCGGCCGCAACACGACGCAAGGCCCTTGCCAGGTAAATTGGCAGCGCCGCTCGAGGCCAACGGCCCCCGCCGGCACTACATGCGCGCGATATCGCAGGCCCCAGTCCCAGTCCCAGTCCCAGCCCCAGTCCCAACCCCGGGCGATGAAACGCTCACGCTCATGCCGGTCGCCTCCCAAGACAGCTCGTTGCTGGCGACCCTCAACACGGCCGACAGTCTGATCGTGCGCGAGCCTCATGCACCGGCAGCGCAGACGGGCGCAGGTATTGTCTATCTCAAGCTCGATTTCTGATACCACTGATCACAGAGCGTGTTGCAAAGAAACGCTTGCAGAACCAATATTGAACATGTACGCAGTGTTCGCGCTATGTTTGGCGCGGCGTGGAAGCGGGAGGGTCGTCCCATGCTGACGCAGAAGCAGAAAGATCTGCTGATGTTTATCCATGAGCGGTTGCAGACGGACGGCGTTCCGCCTTCGTTTGATGAGATGAAGGATGCGTTGTCGCTCAAGTCCAAGTCGGGCATTCACCGCCTGATCACAGCACTGGACGAACGTGGATTTATCAGGCGATTGCCCCATCGCGCCCGCGCGCTCGAGATCGTCAAATTACCAGACGGGGCTGGCGGCTACGTCAACGCACCTGGACACGGCGCCCCATCGGCACTCGACGGTGGCAAGGGTGTGGATTTCACGGGCGCGCCAAGCCCAGCATCGCCGATGGCGGCGCCGCAGCCCACATCAGTGATGATCGATAGCCGAACGGTTTCAGTGCCAGTCATGGGCCGGATCGCGGCCGGTGTGCCGGTAAGCGCTATTCAGGATCATACCCACGACATCGCCTGTCCGCCTGACCTTCTGACCAACGGCGAGCATTTCGCTCTCGAAGTCCGGGGCGAATCGATGATCGATGCCGGCATCCACGACGGCGACACCGTCATCATAAGGCGCAGCGATACCGCCGAGAACGGTGACATCGTCGTGGCTCTAGTGCGCGACGAGGAAGCGACGTTGAAACGCCTGCGCAAGCGCGGTGCAACAATCGACTTGGAAGCGGAAAACCCCCAGTTCGAAACGCGCTCGTTGCCAGCCTCCGATGTCCGCGTGCAGGGGCGGCTGGTCGGCCTCATTCGACGCTATTAGAGCGGGTTGTGTCACACGCATCCTGCTCGCGGGTCGACAAAGACGAAACGTTATCACTCCGAGCGCAATCAGGGCTTGAGCCGTCAGTCCATTGCCACGCGCTTACTCCTCGCGCCTTGCAGCAGGCGGGTTAGTTGAACCGGTCTCCATTCGAGCCCGGTGTGCGCGAACTGGAACACGACCGGCATACTGTGGAGCAAGGGGATGCCCGCTGTTTTGAAGTAGAGCCGTTCAGCCTTGTTTCACCGGGACGGTTGTGATGATTGACCGGGCCTGCTTGATCTGGACGTGGCTGGTTTTGGCAGGGCGCGCCATCTCAGCGTTGGTGACAATACCCACGGCCTGTTTCCGCGCGCAGCATCGACATAGCGCACCTCAAGCCGCACGGCTTGCGCCGCGCGATCAGCCCTCCGCGCCGCACCGGCACTTGGGAGGTCTCGCAAAATGATCGCCGCATTTCCGAACGTGACGAGGTCGTACCAGTCAATCACCGGCGTTTGCGCGCACCGACGGGCGACCTTATAGCTCGCGACCACCAGTTTGGCCCGGCGGCAGTCATCGATCAGGCTGCGTGGGTGGCGCGACAGCGCGATGGTCTTGCCGCGGACTTGACCAATGCAGCCTGCCAGATCGCAGCGCCGCCCAGCCCCCCGCATCACCTCCGCCGCTTCACGGCCGTCGCCATCGGCCTGTAGCCACCGCGACAGATCAAATCGCCCCCCGCGGCCCATCGCCAACAGCGCATCGTCCCGGCCCCGAAACGCAACGACCTTGCCCTCAGCCCCGACATAGACGTCAACCGGCGCACGCAACGGCGCCACGGCGATCCCACAAGCAATGACCGCCAGGCCCGCAAACCGCCAAGTCCGCCGCCAGATCGCAAGCCATAATCCGCCAACGATAACGAGGGCGAACGCCAACAAAGGTATTTGCGCAACCGGCGCCACCGCCCCCGGTAACGCCGCGACCATCTTGGCTGTCCAAACCACGGCCTCAACCGCGTACGCCATAATCGCAAGCGGCAGCGCTTCCAACCCGAACGGCATGGCGAGCAACACAAAGAGCGCTGCCGGCATCAAGGCCAAGTTGACGATGGGCACGGCAATCACGTTGGCCAACAGCGCAAATTGCTGGCTTCTGTGAAAGTGAAAGATCGCGATCGGCGCCACCGCGGCACTGGCAACGATCGTCGTCAACGCAATTCCGCAAACCAACACGACAATGCCCATTACGGCGCCGCGCGCAACGGCACGCTCTCGCCCGCGCCGGCGGTCGCGCAACGCCTCATAACAGGCGACCAGCGCCACGACGGCGGCAAACGACATCTGGAAGCCGGGGTTCATCAGACTTTCCGGCCAAATCGCAAGGATGATCAGTGCGGCAAGCGCGACGTTGCGCAATGCGATTGCCGGCCGATCCAACATGATCGCGGCAAACGCAATGGTGATCATGATAAAGGCCCGGATGGTGGCCAAGGCACCACCCGAGATCAGGAGATAGCCGGACGCTGCAACGATCGCACCGGCCGCCGCCCATTTTTTGATCGGATAGCGCAGCGCAACTGCGGGCCACAGCGCGAGCAAAAAGCGCAGCCCGGCGAAGATAAAACCGCCCATAATCGCCATGTGCAGGCCGGAAATCGACAGGATGTGTAACAGGCCGGAATCGCGAAACGCCGCGTTGGTCTCTTCTGAGATGCCGCCGCGTTCGCCCGTGATCAGCGCAGTGATGATCGCGCCGGTCTCGCCAGGGATCTGCGCGCGCACGCGTGCGCCGATGTGGGCGCGCAGTTGCGCAACCGCCACTTGCATCTCAAGCCACAACCCCATCGGCCGCGGCGCGGCAGCCGGTTGGGGCGCTACGTATGAAAAGCCAACAGCGCCAAGCCCCGAAAAATAGGCAGCCCTTGCAAAATCAAATCCGCCCGGCAAGGCCGGACGGGGCGGCGGGACGAGCGACGCCAAGATGCGCACATGCTGGCCCGGCGCGATTGCGACGTCGGATTTTAACATCCGAATGCGCACGCGATGGGGAGTAACCGATCGGGCCAGCCCGGCAATCTCGGTGACGTCCAGCACGACACGTGGCCCGCCGTCGGGCCTGGCTGCGACTTGCGTGACGAACCCTGACACCGCGGCACGATCGAGCGGCCGGCTCAACACCGGCGCGCTTACCAACTCCGTGCGGATCTTCGCCGCCGCAAAGCCCACGCCAGTGGCGACAAGCGCACCACAGACCACAACCGCTGCAAGGCCCGTCCGCCAGATCAGGCCAACGATGCACGCAGCCATTGCCAAGCCGACCGCGGTGAGCAGATCCGGTTCATCGGGCAGCGCGAAATAGATCGCGATGCCCGCGCCAAAGAACACCGGCACCCACAAGAACCAGCGGTCCTGTTCCGCCGCCAACGGATTGTCCCAGGTCGCAACGCGGCGGCGCTCGGAGCCTTCAAACGCATCGACCGCGGCGGCTGCCACACCACACCTCCCCCAGTTCCTTGCGCAGCCTCAGCCGGTTTTGCGCCTTGCCCCCTGTCAAAGCGCACAAGGCCCGCCGCTCACAAGACGGACCAACGGATGTTGCGCACGCGCGCAGCCCACAGTGCCCGTCGCATGCGGCGGCCGCGTATGCTAAGCCGCGCGCAAACGCTGCGAATGCGCAACCGACACAGCCTGGAAAGCCGCTGATCAACATGACCGATCCTGCAACTGCCGCCAGCACGAACCCAAACGTCGTGACCCGCTTTGCGCCCTCACCGACCGGTTTCCTGCACATTGGCGGCGCCCGCACTGCGTTGTTCAACTGGCTTTATGCGCGCCATCATGGCGGACAATTCCGCTTGCGCATTGAAGACACCGACCGCGAGCGCTCAACGCAGGCGGCCGTTGAGGCAATCCTCGATGGTCTGCAATGGCTTGGGCTTGGTTGGGATGGCGATGTCGTCTATCAACACGCGCGCGCTGAGCGTCACCGCGAGGTTGTTGAGACGCTTTTGCAGGCCGGACATGCCTACAAGTGTTACGCGACGCCGGAAGAACTGGCCGAGATGCGCGCCAAAGCCGAGGCGGAAAAGCGCCCGCCGATTTATGATGGGCGTTGGCGCGACCGCGATCCCTCAGATGCCCCAGCCGACATCGCACCGGCAATCCGCCTGAAATCACCGCTCACCGGCGAAACCGTGATTGACGATCAGGTCCAGGGACGCGTCGTTTTCCAAAACGAAAATCTTGATGATTTGATCATCGCCCGCTCCGACGGCTCTCCGACATATAACCTCGCGGTGGTCGTCGATGACCATGACATGGGCGTAACGCACGTCATCCGCGGCGTTGACCACCTCACCAACGCCGCCCGTCAGGGGCTGATCTATCGAGCGCTCGGTTGGGATCTACCCGTCAACGCCCACGTCCCGCTGATCCACGGTCCCGACGGGGCCAAACTCTCCAAGCGCCACGGCGCATTGGGCGTGGAAGCCTACCGCGACATGGGTTATTTGCCCGCCGCTCTGCGCAATTATCTGGTGCGCCTCGGCTGGAGCCACGGCGACGAAGAGGTTTTTTCAACCGAGCGGCTCGTCGAACTGTTCGGCCTGCAAGCCGTCGGCAAATCGGCAGCCCGCTTCGACTATGCCAAGCTCGCCGACTTAAACGGCATCTACATGCGCGAGGCTGACCCCGTTGACTTGTTCGCCGACGCGCAATTGGTTGGCCGGTCGTTGGCCAAAGCAGAAATCAGCGACGGGGCTGAGGACACGCAAGCCCAGCGCAACGCTGCGACGATCGCAGCCAAATTCGAAGCAAGCGATGGCTGGGAGCGCTTCAAAGCCACGGTACCAAGCCTGCAAGAACGTGCAAAAACACTGGTCGACCTCATCAACGGCGCCGGTTTTCTTGTGGCCGAACGCCCTTTGACCATTGAGCCGAAGGCCGCCAAAAACCTGGACGATGCGTCCCGCAAACACCTCGGTGCCCTGGCAAAGGAACTGGAGGCGCTCGATGCCTGGACCGTTGAGACCATCGAGACCGCCGTGCGCAGCTACGCTGACAATGCCGAACTCAAACTGGGAAAGATCGCTCAACCGTTACGGGCTGCGCTGACCGGCGCAACAATATCGCCACCGATTTTCGATTTGCTCTTTGTCCTAGGCAAGGACGAAACGCTGGCGCGCATAACCGATCAATCAGAATAACGCTCCCAGAGATACCGAAGGCCTGAACGCGTTTTTATCACCGCGTTCACAGCAGCCGTTTCATTTTTGGGTGAAAAACCCGTTGCAGCGGCTTAATGCATGTCGCGTCCAGTCGGATTCACGCCCCAAGGCCGCAAAGCGGCCCGGGCCATCGATGTTCGTGTTCGAAACATCGACACGAAAACGGCCCGGCCCCGCGGAGGGCCAACGGCCCGTGAGCGCAACAAAGCGAAAGCGAGGCGCATTTCATGCGACACGCTTTAAGCCCGCCCACCGGACAGAATGCCAAGCACCCTCGGCATGATTTTTCGCATCATAAGCGCTGCCGTGATCATGACGATAAATGATAGCGGCGCCGCACCCAAAAAGAACACCGCATAGCTGATATCAGCTTCCGTCCCGATCAACCGTTTCCAAAACGGCCAGATCATCGCTAACAGCAGCGGATGTGCGCAATACGTCAAAAAGAGATACGGCGACAAGCGCAGGGCATTTGTCGCAAGCATCGACGACAGGATGAAACCGCTTGCGATCCAAAACGCGCCGGCGGCCAGAAACCGGTGAACCCGGATCGCGACGCCGGCATACTGCGCCAGGCTCTCCGACGCGTTCAAGACGGTCAGCAGCGTCGTGGACGCCAGGAAGACCGCAATCACGGGCAATGCCCACCGGTCAAGCAAAGTCACATCGAAGCGCACCATACGCAGCCACAGCCCGATCACGAACATGATGGCGATACCCGGCCGCAACGTAATTGGCGTGGAAATGTCAAAGGCGAACAGTAAGCCGAATGCGAGAATGACAATCGCTGCATTCCAATGCAGTGCGCGCGCAATAAATGGCGATAGGAGAATGAGGACAAATAGGTCGCGCAAAAAGCTCAAATGCGCGGCAATCCCACGATCCGTGACATGAAACAGCGCATTTATCCAAAACAGGAGCGGATTGTCGGCTTGCACCGCACGCTGCAGAACGCCAACCGGTTGCCCCATCACTTGGCTGACCACCATGTAGGTCGCCAGAAAAACGAAGGACCAGGCAACGGCTGTCACATAAAGCCCGACAAATCGCCGACTGACGAGCTGAGAATGGGCTTGGCCGCGCGTAATGGCCCCATATGTGAGAAATCCAGAGATGAGACTGAGCGCGGGAACAGAGGCACGCGCGACCCCCTCAACAAGGAATATGACACCGTAGGCAATCGGCGTCGCGCTGTTTTCAAGAAACAATTGATAGTCGTAGGGCGGCACATGCGCATAAATCACGAAAAAGATGCAGATCACACGGGCGATATCAATCCGTCGGCTCAATATGGGATCGATAGCCGCCGCTGGGGAAAGCGGCGCGGTTAAGCTCTGCGCCAGTCGGTCGACATACCCCTTGATTCCGGAAATCGCTTGATGCGCTGGAAAACGCTCAAAAATGGCCACCGTTTCGCTCCTTCGCGCCAACTCAGAGACGCTCACGGCGTGTCCCGAGTATGCGCGCGACGCAAGGCCCAATCTGCGCAAAAGTAAATCGCACAGCGGCCACGTCACCCAAAAAGCGTCCGGCAACAGAACAACAAAGCGGTCGCCCTTGGGGACGACCGCTCTTGGGTACAAGCGTCAGCAGATCGATCAGCCGAGATAGCGCGTAAATGCCCAACCGCTGACACCGCGATAACGGACCCGGCACCAGCTTCCGCGGCAGCGGCCCCAGAACACGCGCACGCCGCAGGCGTCGGAGGGGATCGCGCCGACTTTGCCAAACCGAGTGCTCGGACCCGACCGGATCCAAAGAACATCCCAGCTTGGGACGCCAACGACGCAAGCGGCCTGCGCCGACGAGGCACCGCCCGTTAATGTTGCAGCCGCGACGACTGCGCTGGCGGCCAGTCCATAAACCGTCTTCATTGCGATAACTCCGGAGCAATATCGAAACCGCGGACGTAGCTTTACTGTACTGCGCACCACGCCGGCAAAGCAAAAAATGGCGGAGGTATGATGAACTGCTGCTGAACCTGTGTCCGCAGATCACAATGGCTTAAACACCAGCGTGATGATGATGCGACGCGCCCTCGCAACGTGTCGCACGATCGCGGCAGAACGAACGAGCCAATGGCGTCAGCGGCCCGAAACGGAAAAATGCTGATAGTCCTTGAGCGAGCGCCAGTTGCCGCCCCACTTCCAGCCGCGCCGTGCAAACGCCTGGATCACGCGCCGCTGACGCAGGCGATGAATAATCCCCGCCGCTGTAGCGCGTTGACTGCGTTGCGCCGGCGTCGCGTAGGGACGCCCCCGCCGCGGCAACACCGTTCCGCGTCGCGTCACGTAGGGGTTTTGCACCGGATTGATGTCAATCGCCTTGCCGTAGGAGTGCTCCGATAAGCGCGAGCCGCCGGTTGTCTTGCGGCAGTTGAAGGCGCTGGTGTTGTTGGCATTCATTGAGCGGTCGTCATTCGCGCCGAACGCGTCGACCAATTCCATCCGCGCGATTTGAAACTTCATGGCGTAGAGATCGGCAAAGATATCGAGCACATCTTCGGCGACGTTGGCCGCCACAACCATGCGTCCAACCTGCCGGCGCCCCTCAAAATCCCAATAGGGAATGGAAAGCAACGCAAGCTGCCCGCGCGCCGGACACCCATAGTTCGGCTTCCAGGACACACCGCGCATGCGAGCCCAAACCTGGTCCGGGATCTCGCGTGCAATCCCCCGTGGCGCAGGTGCTTCCTCCTCTGGCACAGCGCGCTGCGCTGCCACACGCTGCGGCTGCGCCCCGCGCGCTTCACGCGATGGTGCTTGCTGCGGTCTTTCGCCTTGCGGCGGCGCAACGGGCCGTGGCGCTGGAACCCGGGTCGGCGCCGCTACGATTTGCGGTGCGCGCTGAGCAGGAGCTGAGCGGGGCGCCGGCGTACCGGTGAACGGCTGTAAAGTCCTGGCATCGATCGGCTTTGTCTCAACGGTTTGAACCGACCGCTGTGTGTTGGCCGGTGCTGTTGGGCGTTCGCGCTGGTTCCGGCCCGAGGCGACCGCCTGCTTGCGCGGTGAAAGGCAACGTGTGCGCACGCCGCTGAGGTCTTTTCGCTTGCCCTCACGCAGCCCACGCCATAGCGCACGCCAAATCAAAGCCTGCCGCTGGTCGGTCTCGACCTGCTGACGTGCCCAACGATCCAAGGTTGCGTCGAGAATCTTGGCCGCCGGAGACCGCTCGATGTCCGTTGGCTGGGCCGACATCAAACCGTCGCATATGAAAAAGGGCGCCGCCCGCCGCACAAAATCCTGCAGCGCATTCACGCTCACTGGATCGCCTTGCGAAGCCCCAGCCGTCCCTGACAACGCCTTCTCAATCAGACGTTCAATTGCGGCTTGGTGGCCAGCAACAATGTCTGCCCAGGCCTCGCGGCTGGCAGCGGGAACCACGGGGCATGCCGGCACACCGAACGGATCATCGCCCGTCACAGGCGTCTGCTGATTTTCAATGGCCCCGTTCGCGCGCTCACTGAATTTGCATTGATGTTCGACCGCGGGCCGCAAGGCGAACCAGTTGCTCTGCGCCCGATCAAACACGCTCTCAAAATCGCGCGCGGGCGCAACCGAGGCCCACCAGATCATGCCGAAGGCGACGACGAGCACACAGATGCTCATCGCTGAACTGGCAACGCGAGCCATTCCGCCAGCCTCGATCCGCCTACCCATTGGAGCGCCCCATCGCTGTTACGCCGCGGTTCTCCGCAAGCCCGATGATCCGGCTTCTGGCCGACAATTGGGGCTGGCATGCGATCCAAGCCGGCGAACTTGCCGGATCGTAACGATGCGGTGAACGCGCCGATTAACCTGGCCAAGTTGCCGGCGCGGATCGTCCCGAATCAATTCAATGCCTTGGAGATCTGCTGGACGCCGTAGCTCTGGCCATCGCCTACGCGCAAATGAACGGCCTGTCCGGGAAAGACTTTCTGCGCCACCTGCGGCAGCATGGCTTTCAGGACGTCGGGTAAGCCCGCGGCGACAATGATCCACGCATTCGGGCCCGAGTCCCAATCATTGACCGCCAATTCGATCAGCGGGCTCTTTGTATCAGCGCGCATCTTGCGGTCGATCTCATCGGACACGCTTGCCCACATGACCAGGCCGACCGGCATGGGCGGGCCTTTGCTCACCGGCTCGGTCTGTCCTGCCCCGCTGCCGGTATCGTTGGCTGGGTCTGTCTTGGGCGTTGCATGCGCCAACGCAAACTGCCTGCGGACCAATGGGGGCAGCACGAGCCATTCCAGATCCCGCAATGGCCGGCTCCGGAAGGGTTCGGTGCGCAGCAGAATGGTGGTGATGTCGGAAAAGGCCTGCGCATTGGACCGTTTCGGCCCGGTCTCTGGCAGTGTCTTGCCCGTCGATTGATCAAGCTCGCTCATCTCAGCAGCCCCTCGTTCAAATGATGAATTTTCAGGCACTTGGGGCCCTCATCACAACTGCCTTTGCACCAATCTGCCCGCTTGCCGGAACCGGACCATTGGTCTAGGCAGCGAACATCGGATGCGCCAGACCCGCTGCCTTCTGACCCGGCAAGACGGCAGTCAACGCGGCCGCGCGCACCCAGACAAATTGTTTCAACCCCTTGCCAAGGAGGCACACGAACATGAACGTCCATGATCGGCTGCCCAACGCAACGGCAAAGCTCTCGCTTCACGATCTTGAGCTTGAGATGCCGCTCCGGTCCGGAACGATCGGCCCCGACGTGATCGATGTGTCCCGCATCTACCGCGAAACCGGCTGCTTCACCTACGACCCTGGGTTCACATCCACAGCGAACTGCTCCTCCAAGATCACGTATATCGACGGCGAAGAAGGTGTCCTGCTTTATCGCGGCTACCCGATCGATCAACTCGCCGAGCACTCCAATTTCGTGGAATGCTGCTACCTCCTGCTGCACGGCGAATTGCCAACGCGCGCCCAATACGAAGAATTCGAGGGCACCATCACGCGCCACACCATGGTGCATGAACAGATGACCCGGTTCTTCACCGGTTACCGCCGCGATGCCCACCCGATGGCGATCATGGTTGGAACGGTCGGTGCGCTGTCAGCCTTCTACCACGACTCAACCGACATCGGTGACCCACACCAGCGCATGGTCGCCTCCCATCGCATGATCGCAAAGATGCCGACGATCGCGGCGATGGCCTATAAATACTCGATCGGTCAACCCTTCATTTATCCGCGTAACGACCTCGATTACGCGTCGAACTTCCTGCAGATGTGCTTTGCCGTGCCGTGCGAACCCTACCGGGTGGACCCGGTGATTTCGCGCGCGCTGGACCGGATCTTCATTCTGCACGCAGACCACGAACAAAACGCATCGACCTCGACGGTCCGCCTTGCAGGGTCCTCGGGCGCCAATCCGTTTGCCTGCATCGCGGCCGGCATTGCGTGCCTGTGGGGCCCAGCCCACGGCGGTGCCAACGAAGCCGCATTGAATATGCTGGAAGAGATCGGCACCGTTGACCGGATCCCTGAGTACATCCAGCGCGCCAAAGATAAGGACGATCCGTTCCGCCTGATGGGCTTTGGTCACCGGGTCTACAAGAACTACGACCCCCGCGCGAAAGTCATGCAGAAGACCTGTCACGAGGTCCTCGACGCACTTGGTGTCCGTGAAGAACCATTGCTTCAAGTCGCGATGGAGCTTGAGCGGATCGCTCTGGAGGACGAGTACTTCGTCGAGAAAAAGCTGTACCCGAACATCGATTTCTATTCGGGTATCACGCTGCGTGCGATGGGCTTCCCCAAGGACATGTTCACGGTGCTGTTCGCGCTGGCCCGTACGGTTGGCTGGATCGCACAGTGGAAAGAGATGATTGAGGATCCCGAGCAAAAGATCGGTCGTCCGCGCCAGCTCTACATTGGCGAAGCCAACCGCGATTTCATCGACATCGAAAACCGCGGCTAATCGCGGACCACGACATCTCAATCAGCAAGGCCGGAGCGTTCGCTCCGGCCTTTCACGCAGCGCACCTGAAGCGTGCTGAAGGCTCCGCCCGATGGCAGTGACAACCACGACCGCGGGTCAGAACCTGACGCGTGGTATCGGCTATATGATTGCGACCATGGGGGTCTTTGCGGCGCAGGACGGGCTGTCGCGGCACCTCGCTGAGTTGCATCACCCGATTTTCATTGTGATGGTGCGCTATTGGGCGTTCGCCGCGTTTGTCATCGTTCTATCGGCCAATCGGCCCGGCGGCCTCAAATCGGCGACCCGCACAGCACATCCCATGGTGCAGATGTTGCGCGGCCTGATGCTCGCGGGCCAAATCTGTGTGGTCACCTATTGCTTCACGCAACTCGGCCTTTCAACAACGCACTCGATCATGTCGAGCTACCCACTGCTGGTTGCCGCAGCGGGCGCATTGTTCCTGGGCGAGCGGGTGACGGTTGCGCAATGGCTCGCCATCGCGATCGGTTTTGCCGGCGTGTTGATCCTGATCCAGCCGGGCGGCGACGTCTTCAACCCGCTCTCAATCGTCCCGCTGTTCTGCGCCGGCGTTTTTGCAAGCTACGTCATTCTCACCCGCTGGGTCGGCCGGCGCGACACCTCCGCGACGAGCTTCTTTTTCACCGGCATTGGCGGTGCGGTCGGGATTTCGCTGATCGGCCCGTTTTTCTGGTCGACCTTTTCCGGGAGCGACTGGCTGTTCATGGCCGCGCTGTGCGTCACGGGCGCGCTTGGCCACTTCTTGATGATCAAGGCCTACGAGCATGCAGAAGCGGCAAGCCTGCAGCCGTTCGCCTATCTCCAGCTCGTCCTCGCGTCGGCCATTGGCATCGCAATCTTTGGAGAGCAGATCGACGCAAGCTTCCTGCTCGGCGCGTCTCTGGTGGTCGGCGGCGGGCTCATGGCGATTTTCGTTTCGCGACGCACGGCATGATCGCCCGCACGCGCGCCGCCCACCATGCCGTCAAAAGCGGGGTTACGCGTCCAGCGCACGAGTTTTGTGGAAATCGCGAAACGCTGTGATGGTCGCGTCCGCCGCCGTTTCGCTTGGGCTTTGATCGCCCGCTGCGATGACGCTGCGCAGCTTGGCCAGTCCCGTGCACTGCGCCGCCCGCTCCGGGCTTTCGATCAGAATGGACCGTAAGGCAGGCGCAAGCTCTTCCGGTACGCATCGTTCTTGAATGAACTCAGGAAACACGTTCTCATCCAGAACGAGGTTGGCAAGGACGACGGATTTCACGTTGATCACATAGCGTAGCCAGGTCGCCGTGCGCTCCACCCGGTATCCAACGATCATCGGCGTGCCGGCCAGGCCCAACTCAAGCGTGACCGTCCCAGACGCGGCCAGCGCGGCCCGGCTCAGCTTGAAAGCCCGCCACTTATCATCCTCGCCGTCAATCAGATGAACCGGAACCGACCAGTCCCGTACGCCCTCGTCGATCATGTGTCTGAGCCTGGGCACTGCTGGGATCAGCACCGCCAAATTCATCCCGTCTTCTGCCAACCTATGCACAGTCTCGCCAAACGGGTGCAGCAAGCGCGAGACTTCCGAGCGCCGGCTGCCCGGCAGGACAACAAGCGGAATGACCTGAGCGTCCAGCTTTAACTTTTCTGACAACGATGCCGTCTCAAGCGCGTCGTACCATCCGAGCTTTTCAATCAAAGGATGGCCGACGTAGGTGCACGGTGGACCGCCAAGCCGGGCGTGGGCCTCAGGCTCAAACGGCAGCAGCGCAAGCAAGTGATCGACATAAGGGCGCATCTTTTTCGCGCGTCCCGGTCGCCACGCCCACACTGATGGCGATACGTAATCGACGATTGGTAAGTCGGGCCGCTGCGCCTTAACGTGCCGGGCGACGGGATGCGTGAACTCCGGCGCGTCGATGATCACGAGCAGATCGGGCTCAAAAGTCAGACACGCCTCGATCGTCTCATACACCTTGCGGATCAGATGCGGCAGCCGCGAGAGGATCGCGACCGGCCCCATGACGGCGATCTCATCCAGCGGGAACAAGCTTTCCAGGCCTTCCGCTTCCATGCCGTGTCCCCCGACACCGGCGAACTGGACATCATCGCCGAGCCGGGTCTTCAGCGCGCGCATTAACCCCGCACCGAGCGCATCGCCGGAGTGCTCCCCACACACGATGAAGACCTTGCGGATCGGCGGTTGCGACACGGGCTTACTCCCAGCGATGTAACACGTCGGCTTGCAGGGCCGCGGCTTTCAAGCCGGTTGCCCGCGCCGTTTCGCACAACCTGTGCAACGAAGAGATGACAGCCGGCTCCAGCGCGCGACCCGGGCGCTGCCGCGGCACGGCTATGGCAAGGAGAGCGGCCAGACGCGCGGTGTGCGCCGCGGCAATCAAGGCAGGGCCGACCGCTTCAAGCACTTGCGGCTCATGGGTGCGGATCACAAGCACGCCGCGCCGCCGCCGAAAGACATCCAGACCCCAGCCGCGCGGCAACACCCCAATCCGCTGCGCCAGGCGACCGCTTGCGATTGCATCGCAGTCGAGGACCATGACATGTCCATTGCGCACGACCGCAGCAATGTCGGTGGCATGCACGGCGGCTTTCGCAAACGCCGCCAAAGTCAATTGCCATCCAGTTCGTGCATCGTCGCGTTGGCCTGCCGTAAGAGCACCGGCCAGATCAGACATCGGATCAAGAGCGGGAACGGCTGGTGACTGCGACGGTGCATCGGTCGATTGAATACCGCAGACGGTCACGCCTGCTTTTTCCGCCGCGGCGACCAATTTCTCACGCTCAGCAAGCAGGGTTGTTCCCGCGCCAACGCCGATGACCCTGATCCCAGCCGCGACAGCCTGCGCGATGGTCTGCGCCCCGATGGTCGGCGTGTCGACCCGCAATTCCTGCCCGGCCTTGGCAAGCTTCACAAGGCACGCATCGCTGTAGCGTTCATGGGTCGTGGCCATGCGTTCCAGCATCCGCGCTGTCCCCGCACCATCCTCAAAGGCGAGGACGCCCGGCCGCGCTATCACGAGTGCCTGGCCCATGTCGAAGGGCGACAATCCCTGAAGCGCCGCGACCCCGTTGTCGATGATCGCGCAAAGGTCAGCGGCTAGGGCCGGCCCCGCAATCATCCCTGGCGGCGCAAGCAACTCCGGCACGATGTCGCCGGCGCCCCGGACACGAAAGCCCTGCCCCTCAAAAAAGCGGACGACCTTGCGCAACAGGCTGTCGTCGCCACCGCGGGTCAGCGCAAGCCAGGACGGCGCATGCCGCAACGCACCGAAATCCAACCGCAGCTTGGTGACATCGGGCCGCACGAGGGTCCCGATGATCACGAGATCCGTACAACCCGCTTCGCGAAAGGCGCGCAACAGCCGACCCAATTCGCCAAGCCCCACACGCGTATGCGGATGACCGGCGATGGCATCACTCACGAAGCCGTCGAGGCCCACGACATGATACGGCTCGCCGCGCACCGCAAGCGCATCGGCGATTTCAAAGGGCAGACCACCGCCGCCGGCTAGAATACCGACTTTACGAGGCGGTCTCGATTCGTGGGTCATGGCGCATCAAGCCGTACGTGTGCGGATTGCGATGGTCCCTGGAACCACGCGCGTGCCGGCCCGCCAAGCGTCGGGACGCGCGCTGTCTCACGCAGCGCGGCCTACGTGGTCAGTTCGCACCATCGCGTGGCGTACACAGCGAACGCTTTCCAGGTTCGCGCATGAAGGCGATGATCTCCTGGACGATCGCATGATCGGAAAACTCTGCAGCCACGTCGTCGACGCGCTCCTGCAAGGTGCCTTCCGCCGCGAACAACAGACGGTAAGCGCGGCGCAGATCATGGATCTGTTCGCGCGAAAAGCCGCGCCGCTGAAGCCCCACGATGTTCAATCCCGACAGATAGGCGCGATTGCCAAGCGCCATGCCATAAGGAATGAGATCGTTTTCAAGGCCGGACATCCCGCCGACAAACGCATGGTCGCCGACCCGCGCAAACTGGATGATGGCAGCCCCGCCGCCCACGATCACGAAGTTGCCAAGCGTCACATGGCCCGCGAGCATGACGTTGTTGGACAGCACCACGTTGTTGCCGACGACGCAATCGTGGCCAATATGCGAATTGGCAAGGAAGGCACAGTTGTCGCCCACCACGGTTTTCATGCCGCCGCCTTCGGTGCCGGGGTTCATGGTGACCCCTTCGCGAATTCTGACATTGGCGCCGATCGTCAGTGTCGATGGCTCACCGGAATATTTCAGGTCCTGCGGCGCGTGGCCGATCGAGGCGAACGGGTAGATTTCGACATTTGGACCGACCTGCGTGCGCCCAGCGACGACGGCATGTGAATGCAACGTCGCGTTGTCGCCGAGGACGACGTCGGACCCAACAATGCAGTAGGGGCCGATCGACGAGCCCGCGCCGATCTTCGCGCCATCTTCGACAATGGCCGTTGGATGGAGTGTGACATCAGCCATTGGCGGAGGCCGCAAACGCGCGAGCTTCAGGCGTATCTGCGAGCATTGCTGAAATCTCCGCTTCCGCCACAACAACGTCGTTCACGCGCGCCTCGCCGGCAAAGCGCCAGACGCGGCCGCGGTTCCGGATTTTTGTGACATGGTAGTGCAGTTGATCGCCCGGCAGAACCGGCTTGCGAAACTTCGCCTTGTCGATCCCCATGAAATAGACGAGTTCCGCGCGATAGTCCTCGCCAAGGCTATGCACGCACAGGGCGCCCGCCGTCTGCGCAAGCCCTTCAATGATCAGCACGCCGGGCATGACGGGGAATTGCGGAAAGTGCCCCTGGAAATACGGCTCGTTCACCGTGACGTTTTTGATCCCGATACAGCTTCGGTCGCCATCCATGTCGTACATGCGGTCGACAAGCAGAAACGGATAGCGGTGCGGCAGCAGTTTCATCAAGCGATTGATATCGGCGGTCGCCAGCACACCCGTTTCGCCAGCCCCATGACCTTCAGTCACCGTAGCGTCGTTCATTTCGTTTCAGCCTTCACCCGCATGCTGCAACCGCCAGAGCACGTCCCCGCCCGGTTGCCAAACCGTCAGCAGTGCGCGAGCCCGATAGCCGCGCTAATCCTTATCTCGGTCACGTCTGGCCGAGGGCCGCGCTGCGCTCTTCACCCACGCCAGCTCACGTGCCCACTGCCTCACCGGCCGCGCCGGATAGCCGCCCATTCTGGCGCCCGCCGGCACACTGTCCTTGACCTGGGAACCGCCGCCGATCTGCGCACCAGGGCCGACGGTGATATGACCGGCAACAGCTGCATTGCCGCCAATCACGACGAAATCACCCAAGACCGAGGAACCACCGATTGCCACGTGAGCCACGATTACGCAATTGCGACCGATTTCAACGTTGTGCCCGATTTGAACAAGGTTATCAATTTTCGTGCCGGCGCCGATCACCGTATCCTTAAGCGCGCCGCGGTCCGCACAACTATTCGCCCCGATTTCAACGTCATCCTGAACGATCACGCGGCCGATCTGGGGCACCTTCAAATGGCCTTGGGGCCCCATTGCGAAACCGAAGCCATCCTGTCCAAGACGCACCCCGCCGTGCACGATCACCCGGTCACCCATCAGCGTGCAAATCATCGAGGCTCCGGGCCCGATCACGCAATCCCGTCCCACTTGGCAGCGGCGCCCGATGACGGCACCGGCGCAAACGCGGCTGCCGCGTCCGATTGCAGCCTCCGGGCCAATGACCGCACCCGGTTCGATCGTCACGCCATCCTCGATCTGCGCAGATGATGCAATGAGACCCGCATCGCTTCCGGTGACCCCGGGTCTCAGCGCGTCGGGATGAAACAAGGCAAGCGCTGAGGCAAAAGCGCGATAGGGGGTTTTGGTGACCAGAGGCAAACAGCTTGCCGGGACGTCCTCAACCACCTCGGGCGCAACGAGGCAGGCGCCCGCGCGCGTTTGGCGAAGCTGGCTCAGATACTTGCGGTTGTCGAGAAATGAGAGGTCGTCCGGCCCCGCGTCAGCAAGCGTTGTCACCTGAACGAAGGTGCGAGCGTGAGCTGCGCCGTCGGGAATCGAAAGATCGAGTTTGGCAGCCAAGTCGCCCAGGGCATGTGGACCGGTGTTCGTGAAAAACCCTGGATGCTCCACGCCATAAACTCCTGATCAAATCGCCGCGTCACGTCCCGAACCAGCGTTGTGCGACGGCAACTCAGCCAGCGAGACACGGGCCAGACCGACCCGCCACCAACGCCGCGCGAACCCATTCGACCGCCAATGACGCAAGCAGGATTGAGCGCATTGGGGCGGTCGCGACAGGACAACCTAGCCCCTATAGGATGTCGGGCCCAGCCGGAACAAAGCCAACATCATAGCCCGGAGAACCAATCAGGCCGCCGGCATCCTTCCCGACCACAGAGTGCCGGATACGCGAACTCCGGACCCGCGATCAGACCTAGCAACTCGGCTCAACCGGCCCAGTCCGCAGCGAGACTAATAGCCGAGGAGCTGCCCGCCGAACAACTTGCCCCGCAGCGCTCCTGGAAGCCAAGCAACACCTTCGAGCCTGACACCGAGAGCAAACCGCGCGGCCGTTTCCAAGCCGCGCGATCTACGCCCAACCTTTAGAAGCGGGTTGCCGCACCGAAGCGGAAGTTCTGCTCCTTGTCGTAGTCCTCTTTCACGACCGGCACCGCGTAGTCGAAGCGCAGCGGACCGAGCGGCGAATTCCAGAGGATGGAGGCACCGACCGAGGCCCGAAGCGAGGCATCATCCTGCAAGCCACTCACGATCGATTCAGCAGAGTCTGTCGCGCCAAACACGGTTCCGGCATCGGCGAAGACCGCGCCTGAGATGCCGAGTTCGGTCGGAACGATCGGAATTGGGAAGCGAACTTCGGTCGTCGCCGCAGCGTAGGTTGTCGCGCCCAGCGAGTCGCCCGTGCGCGGATCCCGCGGCCCCAGGCCGGAGCGCTCAAAGCCACGGATCGTTTCACCGCCACGATAATACAGATCGAGCAGACGCGGTTCGTCACCACCCCAGCCCTCGATGTGGCCGCTCGTCACGCGACCAACCAGCGTGATGCCTTCATAGAGCGGGTAGTAACCGCGAACTTCACCCGTCAGCCGGACAAACTGCGCATCACCACCAACGCCCGCGAAGTCCGTGCCAACCTCGACGTAGATACCCTTGTTCGGATTACGAGGATGGTTCCGCGTATCGTAGCGCACCGCCGCTGACAGCATCGATGTGAAGTACGATTCCCCGTCGCCATCGCACGGCTGGTTGATTTGCGGGTTGCGACAGCCAGCAGCGTCCTTGATCGCAAGCGACGCATTGTCTTCCACGTCGTAGATATCGTCGTACGTCAGGCTGTAAGACGTCGTCATCCAAAGATCTTCGGCAAGCGGGAAGCCCAAGCGAACTTTGCCGCCCGTCTTGCGTGACTTGTATCCACTCTCGTCGCTGTAATCGACTTCCTTGTGGAACAGGTCAAAGCCAGCCGCCAGGTTCCGGTCAAGGAACCGAGGCTCAGTAAAGCTCAATTCACCCTGAAGGCGCGTGAACGAGCCCGACAATTTCAAGCGCAGATACTGGCCATTACCGAACAAGTTTCGCTCAGCAATCGTGATGTCGCCAATGATGCCTTCCGCAGTCGAGTAACCAGCGCCAAAGCCCAGTTCACCCGTCGACTGCTCTTCAACAACCACATCAATGACCACCCGGTCGCTGCTGCTACCGGGACGCGGGCGAACTTCAACCTTTTTGAAGAACCCAAGGCCTTGCAGACGCTTCTTGGCACGATCGACCAACAACGGGTTGAACGCGTCGCCCTCGGCCAACTTGAACTCGCGGCGGATGACCTTGTCCTTGGTCCGCTCGTTGCCCGAAATGTCGATCCGCTCGATGTAGAGACGCTGGCCCTCATCAATCGTGTAGGTGAGGTTGATCAAGCGCGCTTCAGGATCACGGATCGTCCGCGGGCGAACCCGTGCAAACGACACGCCCTGCTCAGCAATCCGCAAGGTCATTTGCTCAACGGTCTTGC
The DNA here is from genome assembly GCA_964579305.1 of uncultured Hyphomicrobiaceae bacterium. Classification (GTDB taxonomy): domain Bacteria; phylum Pseudomonadota; class Alphaproteobacteria; order Rhizobiales; family Hyphomicrobiaceae; genus JBCBWG01. Next base: position 17,661 of record CAZOGY010000012.1, on the reverse strand, counting down.
CGATTTTCTGCGAATTGAATTGCGCGCCGCTCAGCGTCAGGATTTCGCCCTGAAGCGTCGTCGCATCGAGTTCCGGGATCTGGTTTTCGACCCGCACGTCGCCGAAGCGATAGAGCGAACCCTCGTTGACAACGAAAGTGATGAAGAAGCCGGAGCCATCGCGGTCCAGCTCAGCTGTCGCGCTGACAACCTCGATATCGGCATAGCCGTTCTTGAGGTAGTATTGGCGCAGCAGTTCCTTATCCAGGTTCAACCGATCGGGGTCGTAAACGTTCGTTCCCTTCAGGAAATCGAACCATCCCGACTGGGTCGTCGTGATAATGTCGCGAAGCTGGCTATCGGAAAACGCGTGGTTGCCGATGAAGTTGATCGCGGCAACCGTTGTCTTCTCGCCCTCGGTGATCTCGAAAACGACATTCACCCGGTTCTGATCGAGCTCGATCAATTGCGGCTCGACCGCTGCAGCAAAGCGACCTTGACGCCGGTAAACGTTCGCAATCCGCTGTGCGTCGGCCAGGGCGCGGGCACGCGTATACACCGAGCGCGATTTGAGCCGAACTTCGCCAGCCAGCGTCTTGTCGTCGATCTCGCTGTTGCCTTCGAACGCGACCTGGTTGACCACCGGGTTCTCTGAGACCCGCACGACCACGGTCGACCCTTGCGGTTCGATCGTCACGTCGGCGAACAGCCCGGTGTTGAACAGCGCGCGCAGCGACTGGTTCACGCGGGCCGGATCGTACCGGTCGCCGACCTGAAATGTGAGGTAGGACTGCACGGTCTCGGGTTCGACGCGCCGGTTTCCGACAACGCGGATCGAGCGGATTGTTTGTGCCTGCGCCGTCGCAGCACCTGTCCCCAAGACGGGAACAGCACCGGACGTTACGGCTGCGAAAGCCACCAGACAGGCCAAAAGCCGTGTCATCACGCTCATTTCAGGCATCCAGAAATTCAAACGCATTCCAGCGCCAGCCCCTTTGCCGAGTCCCCCGATGCACGTGCTTCATCGGCTTTGAAGCACACGACGGCAGCATCAACCGGACAAACGTCCCCCGACGCTGCCCGACTCCCGCACAGCCTTCCTATCGTTTCCGGAACACGGTTGGAAGTGGCAAGATTGCTGCAATCGTTTTGATTCTCGCGATGCAGCTCTTGTCGCGGCGATGTCTGCCACGAAAACGCCGCAGACCAATCGATCTGCGGCGCACATCACCGGCTTTTGCTCGACAACCGCGTCAACGGCGTCAGCTCAGCCCAAGCCAATTTCCAATGATGTGTCTTCCATTCCACAGGTTTGCGTAAAGCATCAGAGCAATGACGACCGCAAAACCGACCCGGAACGCAAATTCCTGCGTCCGTTCGCTGAGCGGACGGCGACGGATCGCTTCAATGGCGTAGAATACGAGATGGCCGCCATCGAGCAGCGGGATCGGAAACAGGTTGATCAGGCCGATGCTCACCGAAAGCGCTGCGATCAGATACGGCAGCTTGTCGACGCCGACGTCGACAATCCGTCGGGTCGCCTCAGCGACATGCGGCAGGCCACCGATTTGCGCTGCATCTTGGCGCCCGCGGAACACGTCCCGAATAAACCCAAGCGTGCTGGTGATCACGAAGCCGGTTTCACGCACGCCGAGGCCCAAAGCCTCGACCGGCCCCGGCCATTTGGTCACATAGCTTTCGGGCTTGGGCGCGCGAATGATACCGATCACAGGTCGCGTCATCTGGCCGCCCAGCCCGTCGTCCATCTGCCGCATCTGCGGCGTCAGACGGACCGTCAGGAACTGTTCGCCCCGCTTGACGACGATCGTGACCGGATCGCCTGAACTGGTGCCGATCACACGCTGGACCATGTTGAAACTGTCGACCGGGCTGCCGTTGATCTCGCGGATCACGTCCCCAGCCTGAATTCCCGCTTGCGCGGCCGGCGTGTCCGGTTGGACCTGATCGACACGCGGCGCCGTCGACGTCAGGCCAAACGTGACGAACATGACCGCGAAGACAACGATCGCGAACAGGAAGTTTGCGATGGGACCGGCAGCGACAACCGCTGCACGTTGCCAAACCGGCTTCAGGTGGAAGGCACCGTCGCGCTGTTCCTGCGTCATTTCGCTGGCCGCTGCGGACCGACCGCTGGCCGCATCCTCATCGTCCATGAATTTGACGTAACCGCCGAGCGGGATCCACGCGAGCATCCAGCGCGTGCCGTGGCGATCTGTGAACCCCACGATTTCCTTGCCAAAACCGATCGAGAACGTGGAGACCGCAACGCCGCACCACCGTGCGACGAGGAAGTGGCCGAGTTCATGGACGAACACGATCACGGACAGGACGAAGACGAAAGCGAGGACGACCATCGCGACCTCGCCAACACCGAATGCCGCGGCTTGCAAAGCGGCCATCATGGTCATGCGAAAAGCTCCTTTTCGGCGAACTGCGCCGCGTGATTGTCAGGTGTTAACGGCGTGCCCGTCTGTCAATCACGTTACATGCCAAGTCGCGGGCGGCGGCATCGACAGCGAGAATGTCCTCAAGCGTATCGGCCGTTGCCGGCAGCCCAGCCCCGACGCTTTGAGTTAACGTATCGGTGACAATATCGACTATTCCGGGGAAAGAAATGCGCCGATCGAGAAAGGCGTGGACGGCAACTTCGTTGGCAGCGTTGAAAATCGCGGGTTGTGTGCCACCGGCCCTGATCACGTCGATTGCCAGGTCCGTCGCCGGAAAAAGCTGCGTGTTGGGCGCTTCGAACGTGAGCTGACCCAACGCGGCAAGATCGAGCCGCTTGATGGGGGCGGCCATCCGCGTTGGCCAGGCCAGCGCGCAGGCAATCGGCGTGCGCATGTCGGGATCGCCCAGTTGCGCCAAGACCGAACCGTCCCGGAATGACACGAGCGAATGGATGATCGACTGCGGGTGGACGACAACGTCCAACTCGTCCGGCGCAAGCCCGAACAGAAAATGCGCCTCGATCAGTTCAAGCGCTTTGTTCATCATGGTCGCCGAATCGATGGTGATCTTGCGGCCCATGACCCAATTGGGATGCTTCAGCGCATCTTCCGGGGCCGCCCGCGCAATTTCCTCAGCGCGCCACGTGCGAAACGGCCCGCCCGACGCCGTCAACGTCACCGTCTCGACGCTCTGACGGCATTGCCCCGCAAGCGCCTGAAACACTGCCGAATGCTCTGAATCGACCGGCAACAGCTCGCACCCGGCCGCCTTGGCTTCACGCAGAAAAAGTTCGCCCGCCGTCACGAGACATTCTTTATTGGCAAGAGCAAGCCGTGCCCCGCGCTTGGCCGCAGCCAGGCTTGCCGGCAAGCCCGCCGCACCAACGATGGCCGCCATGACGCACGAGGCAGGCCGCATCGCCGCTTCGATGACGGCATCCGGGCCTGCACCACAGGCGATCCCAGTCCCCGCAAGTGCGTCCGACAAGGCGCCATGTTTATCTGGGTTGGCAACGGCTGCAAACTTGGCACGAAACCGTTTCGCCAGTTCCGCCAGGCCAGCAACGTTATCGTTGGCCGTCAACGCGACGATTTCAAATGCCTCTGGGTTGCTGGCAACCAGTTCAAGGGTGCTTGAGCCAACCGAGCCGGTCGCACCGAGAATTGTCAGCGACAGCGGTTCCGCCGCGCGCGCGCGCTCCCAATCGCCAACTGTCAATTGCCATGTCCCCCTCGGCCAGGTCCCTGGTTCAGAACCTAGAGTTCATCCGGTTGAGGCGGTTATGCCTGAACCGACAGATGCAGCGCCCATCAAAAACCTAGAGCATGGCGGGTGAACGCACGTGAACCTGCAATGATCTAGGACCGCTTTGGCTTCCTGTCGTCATGCGACGCACACGTACGAAAAGCGGTTGCGCCGCCACCTTCCCAAATTCAGCCGCCGACGCCAACGCAACTGATGAACGACACGGCCGCGCCCGCGCGCTATGCCCCGAGCGCCCCGTGGCGATGCGGCCATACGCGCAGACACCGCACGAAGCAAAACGGGATCGGTCTGGCAAGCGCGCCAGCCCCGAAAAGTCGCCTTAACGGACACCCAACAGCGCAAGCCCCGGCGCCTGGGGATCAAGGAACAGGCTCAACGCGGCGGCAAGCAACGCGGCGCCGACAAGCCCATCCATCCGGTCCAGCACACCCCCATGTCCCGGGATCAGCTCACTGGAGTTTTTCACACCGAACGCGCGTTTAACCGCGCTTTCCGACAGATCGCCAACCTGCGCTGCGACCGACAGCGCCCCCGCCACGATCAACGCCGTCAAAGCATCGCCGCCAGCGAGCCAAGGGGCGATCAGTGCCCCGACAAGCGCGGCGGCGACGAACCCGCCAATCGCACCGGCCCACGTTTTCTGCGGCGAGATCCGTGGCGCAAGTTGTGGCCCGCCAATTGATTTGCCAGCGATCATGGCAAACGTATCGGTGGCCCAAACACAGATCATGACAAACAGAACCGCTGCCGTGCCTGCGGCCGGGTCACATCGCAGCCAAACCAGCGCAAGCGCCGCACCGCCAATGATCGCAACACCGGCCGCCGACAACGCCGGTTGCAGATCGCGCGCAAGCGACGCCGCAGCAATCGCGCCGAACGCAAGGATAAGCACGCCTAGGCTGGGCGCACCCCACAACGTCGCAAGGCACGCCAGAAGTTGGCAAATCGCATGGATGGTCAAAACGGGATCAGCCACGGTGCCGCGGACCATCCGGCCCCATTCCCAGGCCATGATCGCGGAAATCGCAACCACCAGCAGAGTAAAGACGGTGCCGCCGGCCCAAATCGCAGCAACGGCGACGCTGATCATCGCAACTGCGGAAACGACCCTGGCCCGCAGCCGGCCTGACGATTTCTCGCGCGCCGGCCCTGATCCGCCCGCCGGATGCGGCTCCACGCCGGTCATGCCGGCTGCAACACCGTGCCGGTCAGCCTCGCCCAGGTCCTGCGCGCGCACCTCACCACTCTCAGCCTTGATCGAGCCGGACATCTGAGGCCTCCGTGACGTGGTGACGCCGCCCCATCGCCCGCCGTCCCCGTCTATTGCGATGATTGCCGGGTCAGCCCGCCAAACCGCCGATCGCGCATGCGGTACGTGCTCAACGCCTTGCAAAGCAAATCATGCCCGAAATCGGGCCAGTACGCATCGAGGAAAACGAACTCAGCGTAAGCAAGCTGCCACAGCAGGAAGTTCGACAGGCGCATTTCGCCGCTCGTGCGAATGAGCAGGTCGGGATCGGGAATACCCGATGTATCAAGCGCATCGGACAGTGTGTCGGCGTTGATCTCGTCAGGTTCGATCAGGCCGGCAGCCGCCTTTTGGGCGAGGCGGCGCGCGGCGTTCACAATTTCGGCACGAGCACCGTAATTGAACGCGATGATGAGCGTCAGCGCCGTGTTATCCCGCGTCAGTCGGATGGCTTCGTCGACCATGGCCAGAAGATCCGGGTCAACGCCATCGCGCACGCCGATCATGCGGATCCGCACGCCCGTTTGGTGCAACTCGGCAAGGTCGCGCTGGATGAACCGCTTCATCAGCCCCATCAGGTCGTCAACTTCTGAGGCCGGCCGGGACCAGTTTTCCGAAGAGAAACTGTAAAGCGTGATGTAGGGGATCTCGAGTGCGATCGCCGCGCGCACCGTTCGCCTCACGGCCTCGACGCCAAAGCGGTGGCCGACCGCGCGTGGCAAGCCCCGTTTGGCGGCCCATCGGCCGTTGCCATCCATGATGATGGCCACGTGGCGCGGCACCGCCCCTTCAGGTGGTTCAAGGTCCGGGGGCGGGGCGGCGCTATCTACCAGCTCTTGCATCGTGCTGCGTCAGTTCCAAAGCGTGATTAACCAGCTCACGCTGGATTAGACGGTATTGATTTCTGTCTCTTTCGTGGCGAGCATCTCATCGATCTGTTTGATGTAACCATCGGTTAACGACTGGACGTCGTCTTGATGCTTGCGCTGATCGTCCTGGCTGATGTCGCCGTTCTTCTCCAGCTTCTTGATAAACTCCATGCCTTCCCGGCGCACGTTGCGCACCGCAACACGGGCGTTTTCGGCGTACTTTGCCGCAAGCTTGGCCAGTTCCTGGCGCCGCTCCTTGGTCAACGGCGGGATCGGCAGGCGTAGCACGTTGCCGTCGATGACCGGATTAAGCCCGAGGCTGGAATCGCGGATTGCCTTGTCGACTGCCGACACGGCCGCCTTGTCCCAGATCTGCACCGTAATCATGCGCGGCTCTGGCACCGACACGGTGCCAAGCTGGTTGATCGGCATCTTCTGCCCATACAGATCGACCACGATTGGGTCGAGAAGATTTGCTGAGGCGCGCCCGGTCCGCAGTCCACTGAATTCACGGCGCAGCGACTCAAGCACGCCCTTCATCCGCGTCTCGAAAGCATCGCGCTTATAAGCATCGTCGCTCATGCTGCTTATCCTTGTTACTACGAAGGTTGAGGTCCGGCTGCGCAACGCCGCACTGACGTCAGACGTCGGCGCTGATCACGGTCGCCTTTGCCTCGCCGCGCAGCGCGCGCAGCAGATTGCCGGATTCCTTGATAGAGAAGACAAGTACTGGAAGACCGTTATCACGGGCAAGCGCAATGGCCGCGCCGTCCATCACTTGCAGATTTCGGGCAAGCACATCCTTGTAGGTCAGCCGGTCGAACCGCTGGGCGTCGGGGTTGGTTTTCGGGTCCGCCGAATAGACACCATCGACTTGCGTAGCCTTTGCGACAACTTCGCAATCCATCTCGATTGCGCGCAACGCCGCGGTCGTATCAGTCGTGAAATACGGATTGCCCGTGCCCGCCGCGAAAATCACAACGCGCCCTTCCTCGACATGATGCAATGCCTTGGCCCGCACATAGCTCTCACAAACCGTTGGCATCGGGATCGCGGAGAGAACCCGCGTCGGCGTGCCCATGTTTTCAAGCACGTTGCCGAATGCCAGAGCGTTCATAACGGTGGCCAGCATGCCCATGTAATCGGCGGTCGCGCGGTCCATGCCGCTTGCGGCGCCCTTAAGGCCGCGGAAAATGTTACCGCCGCCGACGACGATCGCGATTTGCGCGCCTGCCTGCACGCCTTCGCCAACGTCTTTGGCAAGCCGCTTGGCGACGTTGACGTCAAAGCCGTAACCGGCATCGCCCATCAAGGCCTCGCCGGACAGCTTCAGCAGCATCCGCCGATATCGGAGTGGCTGTGTTTGGGTCATGGCTTGTTCCGGGAGGCGCGCGAGGCGCCGGTCGCCCCGTCTGCTGGCGCGAGGCTGTGACACGATTGCGCCCGCCCTGGCAAGGGCCGCGGCGCGGTTGAAATGAACATGTCACGCCGTGTGCGGCTGAATCACGCAGCGCGATGCGATAACCGGTACCCATGCCAAAAAACAAAACGCGGCCAGCTTTCGCAGGCCGCGCTTCGCAAAACGTTCGGTCGTGCGCCGATCTCATGCATGTCGCATCCAATCGGATTCACGCCCCAAGGCCGCAAAGCGGCCCGGGTCATCGATGTTCGTGTTCGAAACATCGACACGAAAACGGCCCGCCCCCGCGGAGCGCCGACGGCCAGTGAGCGTAACAGAGCTAAAGCGAAGCGCATTTCATGCGACACGCTTTAGTGGCTGCAAAAACCGGACACCCGATCGCTAAGCCACAAAAATCGGCCAATCCTCACCCGCCATGCGCCTACGACACAGCTCGAACACCGCGACGCGGTGCAGGCCGGGGGAGCAACCTGGAACGGCTTGCGCGAAGCGACCCGTATTAAGCGCCGGCGGCAGCCGCAACCTCGGCGGCGAAGTCCGTCTCTTCTTTTTCGATGCCTTCGCCAAGCATCATGCGCACATAGCCGGTCATCTTGATCGGCGCGCCAACATCTTTTTCGGCGGCCTTGAGCGCCTGCTCCACCGACTGCTTCTGGTTCAGCACGAAGCTCTGCTCCATCAGCACCACTTGCTGGTAAAATTCTTTACCCACAAGTTTATCAACGCGCTTCATCAAGTGCTCTTCCGGCCGGTCCGGGTTCGCTGCCTTCTCACGCTCCAGAACGATGGCACGCTCTTTCTCGATAATCTCCGGCGAGAGCGCCTCCGCGGTCATCGCAAGCGGAGCCATCGCGGCAATGTGCATGGCGATCTGACGGCCGATCGCCTCAAGCTTCTCAACGTCACCTTCAGACTCAAGCGCGACCAGCACGCCTATCTTGCCAGCACCGTCGACAACTTTGCTGTGCATGTAGCTTGCAACAACACCGTTTTCGACTTCGAGGTAGTCGGAGCGGCGCAAGCTCATGTTCTCGCCGATCGTGCCGACCAATTCTTTCAGGTAATCTTCAACCGAAAGCGATTTGCCAGGATACGTTGCAGCTTTCAGCGCGTCCAAGTCGCCTTTGACCGTCAGCGCGGTTTTCGCGATATCGCCAACCGTTTGCTGGAAAATCTCGTTGCGCGCGACAAAGTCCGTTTCCGAGTTGACCTCGACAACGGCGCCCGCCTTGGCATCGCTGACAACCGCAACAAGCCCGTCCGCCGCCACACGCTCTGACTTTTTGGCCGCCCGCGACAGACCTTTTTTACGCAGCCAATCGATGGCTGCCTCGACGTCGCCGTTGGATTCGCCCAACGCCTGCTTGCAATCCATCATCCCCGCGCCAGTGCGTTCGCGCAGGTCTTTCACCATCGCAGCCGTAATCGTGCTCATCTCTTTTCTCTCTCGTGTGCGAGTTGCAGCGGCGACCGCACAGGTTTAGCGCAAGGACGCATCAAGTCCTTGCACTAGGCTGCGCGGCTAATCGTCAACACACGTGGCCTAGGCCAGCGCATCACGGACCGGATCTTCCGGTTAGGTGTGTCACATGACTGTCTTGTGACAATCACACGCGACAAACGGATCAAGCAGCGGCCGCTTCGACCTTTTTCTTGGCTTCCGCGATCCAACCGCCGGTCTCGATCTGGCCCTCAAGTTTCAGTTGGGCGTCGAGCGCGGCAGCTTGTTCCGGGTCGAGGTCCGCGATTTGCCAATAGTGGTACACGCCGATTTCATAGAGCTTTTGCTCCATCTTATCGGTCAGCCCTGGCAGCAGCTTAAGGTCATCAGGTTCCCCGCGCGGCGCCTCGATGCCAACCACCACGGTGCCTTCTTCCGGCAAATCCTCGCCCAACGGCACGTCGGCTGCGCCAAGATCGACGCCGGACGCGGCCGCACTGCGCTCAAGCCCGTCGATCGCAGCCCGCGCAATCAGATCGCAGTAAAGCGTCAGCGCGCGACCCGCGTCGTCGTTGCCCGGAAATGGGAAATCGATGCCGTCGGGATCGCAGTTGGAATCGACCACCGCGACGATCGGGATATTCAGTTTGCGCGCCTCGGCGATCGCGATCGCCTCTTTGTTGGTGTCGACAACGAACAGCAAGTCCGGTGTGCCGCCCATATCCTTGATCCCGCCGAGCGACTGATTGAGCTTGTCGCGCTCGCGCGTCAGATTCAGGATTTCTTTCTTGGTCCGGCCGTGGGTTTCACCCGACAGGATGTCGTCGAGTTGTCGCAAGTGCCGGATGCGCAACGAAATTGTTTTCCAGTTCGTCAACGTGCCGCCAAGCCAGCGGTGATTGATGAAATACTGGGCCGAGCGTTGCGCCGCGTCGGCAATCGCGTCAGCGGCCTGGCGCTTTGTTCCAACGAACAAAACGCGACCGCCGCCTGCAACGGTATCTGAAACCTTGACCAGCGCTTGGTGCAGCATCGGCACCGTCTGGGTCAGGTCGATAACGTGGATATTGTTGCGCTCGCCGTAGATAAACGGCGCCATTTTGGGGTTCCACCGGTGCGTTTGGTGGCCGAAGTGCACGCCAGCTTCAAGCAGCTGACGCATGTTAAACGTAGGCAGCATCGTGTGTCCTGGTTCCCGGTTACGTCCTCCGCATTCCGAGAAGCCCTCAGGCCACCGGCCGCTGCGAACGGGGATTGACCCGCCACCGCGAAATGGAATGCGTGTGAGATCCGGCGCGGTTAGCAAATGGCACCGGCCTTGGCAAGCAAAAGCTTTCAGCCGAACCCATTGTCCAATGCAGCCGCAAACGAATATTTAATGCGACGCCAACCATCGCTGGCGCCGCAACAAGGTCGTCGGAATGCACGGGGCGCGCGTGCATCACGCGGCCGATCCGGTTTCAGTAGCACTCGCGCTCAAAAAGGCGGCAAGAACGATAATTGCCAAGGTCGCACCGGTGCGCCCAGCGGCGGCACTGCCTGCGATAGAGGCGACGTTCTTCTTCGCGGCGTTCTGCGGCTGCGATCGCAGCGGCAATGCCAAGCACACCCAATCCGATGGCAACACCTGCACCGACCCGGCGCCGACGACGCCAGCGGCGTGCACGACCCCGGCGGCGTTGCGCGACCTGGGTCAGCTTGCGCTCACCGTTCAATGCCGGCTGCGGCAAAGCCAACTGAAGCGTACCGCTCGCCGGTAAGCCCGTTTGCGCGCCAGCTTCTGGCAGCGGCGCCGCTTGGGCGCTGGCCACCATGAGCGTGAGCGCGGCAACGCTTGCCGCGCAAGTGCGAATGATCATCGTCTCCCCTCCATCACTGGGACGTGTGGCGCCCATCTCGCTGCGAACCAGCCAACGCAGTACGCTCGGCTCAGCCTTGGTTTGCGACTGCGCTCAACCGCTCAAGGCCCTGCGTTTGGTGACACCCCACACACGTCTTTGACTCCTGAGCCACCCCACATGAACGTAGCCTGACCCGATCACGCGCCCATGCGCCTGGATCATGGTCTTGGTGAGGACGAATTGCGGTCACGCCTAGACACGTCGACACCGGGCTGCGACTGGAATAGCTGGCGCCGGATACGCACGCCACGCCCGGCAGCCCGCAGCACCTTGCTTGCTGACCGCAGGCGAAAACGGCTGCGACCCTGGCAGCAATATCGACCGCCGCGCCGGAAGGCTGACGCATGCCAGCCGCCGAACCGGCAAATCATGTTCAACAACGGGCCCAACGAGGGAGAACACTCGTGCCAACACTCACGCTCGCGGACGGAAACGCATTCGCCTATGACCACCGCCCACCCGCCGATGGCGGCGTGACATTCACGTGCTTCAACGCGCTGTCCGGCGATCGCGGCATGTGGCTCAACGCCATCGGCGACGCCGTTGCTGCGAACGGTCATGGCCTGTTGGTCTGGAACTTCCGTGGCCAGCCCGACACCAGCCACACGCTGAGCGAGACAAGCGATCAAACGATTGTCAGCGACGCGCTCGCCCTGTTTGAAGAAGTGAAGCCGGCCCGCCCTGTGCACGTCGGCCTATCGATCGGTGGCCTCTATGCCATGCGCGCCCATCTGGGTGGCGGCGTTGGCCGGGCGGAAGGGCTCGTCCTGATCAACACCCTGCGCAAGGCCGGCCCGCGGCTCGACTGGGTCAACCACGCCGTGGTCCGGATGGCGGAGACTGGCGGCCTTGCAATGATGCGCGACCTCTATTCGCCGCTGTTGATGAACCAGGATTGGCAGGCCGCCAATCGCAACCAGTTCTTCCAAGCCGATTATGCGCCGCTGCCTGCCAACGACGGCACACTGATGCTTCTGAAGTCAGGCATCACGGCCGACTGGTCGGTGCCCTATGAAGACATCGACGTGCCGGTTCTGTCGTTGACCGGCAATCAGGACCGCGTCTTCCGCGACCCCGCCGACGTCGACGAATTGTCCGCGCGCATCCCCAACCTCACGCGCGTTGACCTCGACAATGCCGGTCACATGATCCCGGTTGAGCAACCAGCCGCACTGAGCGACGCGCTCATCGCGTTTGCCGGAAAACTGTAGGGCTTATCGGATTTCGGCAAAATCGCCTGAACCGACAGGTGCAGCGACCAGCGCGAACCCGGATCATATCAGGTAGACGCGCGTGAACCTGAAGTGATCGAAGACGCAACGGACCCGCTGCAATCAAGAGCCATGACCCGCCACTGCGCCTGGGTCATGGCTGGCCGGACAAGCGGTCACGCATCAGCCACCTCAAGAACGCCTGGGACGGTCATGAGCTTACCGCGCACTTGCGGGCTGGTGTCGAACCGCCCGCCGAGTTTCAGCGTCACCCGCCGCGCCGCGTCCATCAAAGTCATCTGAACGCTGACTTCGCCCTTGCCCGGTTTCAATTCTCCTTGCAGCGCGTCGAGAAGCTCAGCACTGCGGTCGCAGGCCAGCAAGCCAGGATCGACCTGCACGACGATCGCGTCGGCCACCGAACGCGCAACCGCGTCGAGCAATTCCAGTCCCTGACAACGCAAGCGCACGCTGTCGCCGTCCCGCTCCGCCTCAACCGAAACCACAACCGCAGTTCCCGGTTCGAGAAGTTCGCGGCACCGGTTCAAAGTTTCCGAAAAGACAACCGCCTCGAATTGCCCTGACGTGTCAGAAAACATGGCAAAAGCGAACGGGTTTCCACGCTGGGATTTGCGGATACGCGCGGCCTGGACAATCCCGGCGATGCGGCCGCCCTTGGCGCCCTTCTCCAGGACATCGGCGACAAACGCCGTATAATTTTGCACGCCAATCCGGCGCAAAACGGCGCCATATTGATCCAGCGGATGGCCCGACAAATAAAATCCGATGGCTGCAGCTTCCCGGTCAAGCCGCTCCATCTCGGTCCACGCGGCCGCCTTGCGCAAATCAAGCGTCTCGCCCTTTGGATTACCAGTCCCGCCAGCAAACAGGTCGTCGATACCCGATGCCGCGTTTTCCGCCGTCCGGTTGGCGTGAGCCAGAATTTGATCGGCATTCGCGAAAACACGCGCCCGATCCATCTCCAGGGCATCGAAAACACCGCCGGCAGCCAACGTCTCGACAGCGCGGCGGTTCACAGATTTCGGATTGAGCCGTGTCGCAAAATCAGCGAGAGACTGGTACGGCCCGTCCGCCAGCCGTCCCGCCACAACCGTTTCAACGGCACTTTCGCCGACATTTTTAAGAGCGGCCAGCGCGTATCGAATGGCGCCATGCACAGCCGTCCCCGTCTCCACGCCATCGCGCTCAACGGTGAAAGCCACATCTGACGCATTCACGCACGGCGGGCGAACCTCGATGCCGCTGCGTCGTGCTTCGGCAACAAAACCAGCAAGTTTTTCTGTGTTGGCCATATCAAGCGTCATCGACGCCGCCAAAAATTCTTCGCGGAAATTGGCTTTGAGATAGGCCGTATGGTAGGCGACCAAGGCATATGCCGCCGCGTGCGACTTGTTGAATCCGTAGCCGGCAAACTTGTCGACCAATTCAAAGATATACTCAGCGTCTTTTTCTTTGACGCCATTGTCTTTCGCGCCCGCCACGAACAGAGCTTTCTGTTCCGCCATGGCCGCTTTATCTTTTTTGCCCATCGCGCGGCGCAGCACGTCGGCCTTGCCAAGCGAATAGCCGGCCATCACCTGCGCAATCTGCATCACCTGTTCCTGGTAGATGATCACGCCGTAGGTTTCTTGAAGAATGCCTTCCAACATCGGGTGGAGGCAGTCGACCGGCTCCTCGCCATGCTTCCGGTTAATGTAGGTTGGAATATTCGACATTGGGCCCGGGCGATAAAGCGCGACCATGGCGATAATGTCTTCAAAACGGTCAGGTCGAAGTTGCTTCAAGCTTTCCCGCATGCCCGTTGATTCCAACTGGAACACGCCAACCGTATCGGCGGCGGCCAGCAGATCGTAACTGGGCTTGTCATCGAGCGGCAATGTTCCAAGGTCGATATCGAGACCCCGCCCGGTCTTGATCAATTCCACCGCCGTCTGCAGAACGGTAAGTGTTTTCAGACCAAGAAAGTCGAATTTGACGAGCCCAGCCGCTTCCACCAGTTTCCAGTTGAACTGCGTGATTGGGAAGTTGGATTTTGGATCGCGATAAAGCGGCACAAGCTCATCGAGCGGCCGGTCGCCAATCACCATGCCGGCCGCGTGGGTCGACGCGTGCCGATAAAGCCCTTCCAGCTTCTGCCCGATTTCGAGCAGCTTTGCCACCTGAGGGTCTTCGTCGGCGGCTTCTTTCAATCGCGGCTCTTCACCGATCGCTTCGGGCAGCGTGACGGGATTGGCCGGATTATTCGGCACAAGTTTGCACAGCCGATCGACCTGGCCATAGGGCATTTGCAAGACCCGGCCGACATCACGTAGAACCGCGCGCGCCTGCAATTTCCCATGTGTAATGATTTGCGCAACGCGATCTTCGCCATACTTGCGCTGCACGTACTTGATGACTTCGTCACGTCGATCTTGACAAAAATCGATGTCGAAGTCCGGCATCGAAATACGTTCCGGGTTCAAAAAACGCTCAAACAGGAGACCAAAACGCAAAGGATCAAGATCGGTAATGGTGAGCGACCAAGCCACCAGCGAACCCGCACCCGAACCGCGGCCGGGCCCAACGGGTATGCCCTGCGCTTTTGACCATTTGATAAAGTCAGCAACAATCAAGAAATAGCCAGGAAAACCCATCTTTTCGATAATATCGAGTTCGAAATCCAGGCGCTTGACGTAGTCTTCACGCGCGTGCCCGTCCGCCAAGGGATTGGCCTCAAGACGCGCGTCCAGGCCCGCGTGCGATTGCCGCCGCAATTCCTCCGCCTCTGCCGCGGTCTGTTCGCGAACACTTGCCCCTGCCGTGGTTGAAACAAACCTTGGCAGAATAGGCTTCTTGCCAAGCGGGCGGAACGAACATCGCTTGGCAATTTCAACCGTGTTGAAAAGTGCTTCCGGCAAATCCGCAAACAGCTTTGCCATGTCTTGGGAACTTTTCAAGAAATGCCGGGGCGTAAATTTGCGGCGATCCTCCTCCACGACATACCTGCCATCGGCAATGCAGATGAGCGCATCATGCGCTTCATAATCATCGGGCGAGGCAAAATAGGCCTCGTTCGTTGCCACAACCGGCACATCCGCACCATAGGCCAGATCAATCAGTTTTGGCTCAGTAACGGCCTCACTTTGCAAGCCATGCCGCTGCAGTTCGACGTAGAGACGATCCCCAAAAATGTGTTGCAGTTTCGCAAATCGCGCTTGCGCACGACTATCCTGTCCGTCCACCAAAGCACGGTCAATCGGCCCGTCATTGCCGCCGGTCAGTGCAATCAATCCATCGCAATGCGTTTTGATGCGCTCAAGGCCGACATGCGGATCGGCAGTCTCATCAACGTCAAAAAACGCTTGGCTGGCCAACTTCATCAGGTTTTCGTAGCCGGCCTGATTCATCGCATAAAGCGCAAGACGGCCATCGGGCATTGGTGGCCCATCCAGCCCAAAAGCCTGCTTTGGCTGATCATCGAACGCAACCGAAATTGAAAGCCCGGCAATCGGCTGGATGCCAGCCTTCGATAGTTTCTCGGAAAACTCGAGAATGCCGAAAAGATTGTCAGTGTCGGTCAGCGCAACAGCGGGAAAACCAAACGCCTTGCAGATATCGCCCAGTTTGGCAATTGGCAGCGCGCCTTCCAGGAGCGAATAGGCCGAGTGAACCTTGAGCGGGATGTAAGGCACGGTGGATTGGTCTGTCATGGCGATGCGCGTTCCGAATCAGATGGTCTGCGTGATGATACCGCGCACTGACCCCGTCCGTGCAGTCCCAGGCCACGGATCAGCGGAAAACCACCGTCTTTTCGCCATTGAGAAGGACGCGGTGCTCCAGGTGGAAGCGTACTGCCCGCGCCAACACCCGCGCTTCGATTTCGCGACCGATGGCGTTCAGGTGGGCCACGCCCATGCTGTGGTCCACGCGCTCCGTCTCCTGTTCGATAATCGGACCTTCGTCGAGATCCGACGTCACGTAGTGCGCCGTCGCGCCAATCAGCTTCACGCCGCGATTGTAGGCCTGCGTGTAAGGCGCGGCACCCTTGAAACTGGGCAGAAACGAATGATGGATATTAATGCAGCGGCCCGAAAGCTTTGCGACCAGACCGTCCGACAAGACCTGCATGTAGCGAGCCAGGATCGCCAGTTCGACGCCCTCGGCCTTCAACAACTCATAAAGGCGCACTTCCTGTTCAAGCTTGGTCGCTTTCGTAACCGGCAGATGATGGAACGCGACGCCCGCCGCTTCGGCATGCGCCGCGTTGGCGGCGTGGTTCGATATGATTGACGTGACGTCCATCGCAAGCGCGCCGATCCTGCGCCGGTATAGCAGATCGACGAGACAGTGATCGAACTTGGAACACAGGATCGCCACGCGCATCGGCACGTCGGTATCATGCAGCGACCAGGTCAAATCGAAGCGCTCTGCGATCGGCCCGAACGCTTGCTGAAAGCCGGCGACGCTGCCCCTGTCGTCGGCCTCAAACGCGATCCTCATGAAGAACCGTCCCGAGACCGGGTCGCCGTACTGGTTGCTCTCCAACACATTGCACGCGTGGTCGGCCAGCGCCGCCGTGACGGCCGCAGAGATGCCGATGCGGTCGCAGCACGAAATCGTCAGAATATGCGGGGCTACGGTCACGGTGGCCACTCTCCGGATCGCTCATGTGTGCCGCCGGATCGCATCAATCGGCCAGGAACGCAATTGACCAACCGCGGCAACACGACATCCGAATGCGACTTTCGATTGATGCGCATCAATGAGCCAAACCGCGCAGGGCGCTAGCCGTTCGGGTCCCGGGCCGCGCGCCCGCAAGTTCCGTATCAGGGAGGGCCCGATGACGACGCAACGTCCTTCGTCCAAAAACAATGCATTCGGCTGCAACACAAAACCGAGGACGGGCGGCCGGTTGCGCAGCCTGTTCTGCCTTGTCGCGACAATCGCAGCCGCGCCGTCCGTTGCCGCGGCGCAAAGCAATGAGACCTGCAACGTGATGGCGTACGCGCCGCCGCCATCGGGCTGTCATCGCGAAATGATCGAGGCGTCCGGCCGGCAACGCCCGTTCGACGACATGTTTCCATCAGCCAAGAAATCGGCCCAGCGCCAGTGGGAACGCCAAGCCCTCACAAAGTACGGCGAACGCTACAAGAGTTGGAGCAACGCAGTTTGCACGCAGGTTGAATGCGTCAAAGGCTCGATTGCGGGTCTGCGCCGCTGCACGTTCACCGGCTACGCCTGTGTGTTCAACCCCAAGCCAGCCGACGGGACGGATGGCACAACCCTTCAATTGACAGAACCCGAGATCCGCAGGTTACAGCGGCTTCTGCGCAGGGATGGGTTCCGCCGGGTGTATGTGATGGGGCGCTGGCGCGAACTCACCGTCGATGGAAAATGGGGACCCATCACACGCACCGCCGTAGCGTACTGGCTTGAGCGTGAAGGTCTCGACGATGCCAACATGACCGAGCGGGAACTGTATAACACGATCGTTTCGGTGGTCACCGGCGGCCGTCGCCGCCCGCGCAGGCCAAACTGGCGGCCAACGGACGGATAATCCGAACCCGCAAGATGGTTGGCCGGCGCTCCAAACCGGCCCAACACAGGCCAGGCCGACACAAGCTAGACTAGCGAAGCTGACATCGCGGCGGCGCGCTTTGGAGCGCATCTGCTTTCGGCGCAATCGCCTGAGACGAAAACTGCAGCGACCATCAACAACCCAGATGATGGCGCGTGAACGCACGTGAACCTGAAATGATCAAGCGCGCCCAAAGCGTGTCGCATGAAATGCGCCGCGCTTTAGCTCTGTATCGCTCACGGGCCGATGGCCCTCCGCGGGGGCGGGCCGTTTTCGTG
>CAZOGY010000011.1:0-48454 GCA_964579305.1 uncultured Hyphomicrobiaceae bacterium | reverse complement strand
GAGCCGGCTGCGCGGTTCGGGCAGGGCTGCGCCATCAGCCTCAAACACACGCCGTTGCAAGAAGTGGCCGGTCAGTGCCAGCCCATCGCGGACGTCACGCAAATCCGTCGCGCGATGGTCTCCAGGCAGGAGAAATGCGGGCAAGACGAACAGACGATCGGCGTATGGCGCACCGGCTGCTTTCGAAACGGCACGGCCTGATTTTGGCGACACGTATTGCAAATCATTGCTCTGGCCTGTCGCTGCGCACGCCGTCAGATCAAGGCCCAGTCCCAACTCGTCCAGAAGAGCAAGCTCCCAGCGGACATACAGCGCGGGCCAGATCTCTGGCTCATCCAGATAACCGAGCACAAAAAGGGAGATTTCAAACAAGTTGCGGTGGGGATCGCGCTCCGGCAGCACGCGCGCTAATTCAGCCAGCGCAGCAAGTCCAGATAGCGCCAGCGGATCTGCGAATGCGGTCACGCTATAGGCCTGCGTCAAGTCAAGCGTGAAAAAGCCAAGACTATCTGACAGACGGGCGCGCCATTCGGCAGACACATGGTTGCCTACCTGCAATAACGGGCGCAGGCGCGTCGAGCGGCCCCCATGCACAAGGCCTGCGTGACGACCGTGATCGCGGGTCAGAAGCTCAACGATCGCAGCGTTTTCGCCATGGGGACGGGCCGCAATCACGATGCCTTCGTCACGCCATTCCATGCCTGCACCCTGCAATGCTGTCGGCGGACGATCGCGGCCGCCAAGCGAGGCCCCCTGACGCCTGTGCGCCCCGCGCCTGTTTAGCGATCGGGGAATGTCAGGCCGAGATCGCGGTAACGCTCAGGGTCGTCCGACCAGTTTTCCTTGACCTTCACGAACAAGAACAGATGCACGGTCGTCTCCGTGATCTCGCAAAGTTCCGCCCGCGCTGCCGTTGATATCGCCTTGATTGTCTGGCCGCCCTTGCCAAGCACAATCGAGCGCTGGCTTTCGCGCTCGACGTAGATTGTTTGTTCGATTCGGACGGATTTATCGCGGCGCTCTTCCCAGGACGTGGTCTCCACAGCAATGGCGTATGGCAGTTCCTGGTGCAGACGGTCGTAGATTTTTTCACGCGTGATTTCAGCCGCAAGCAGCCGCAAGGGCAGGTCGGAGACGTCGTCTTCGGGATAGTGCCAAGGCCCCGTCGGCATGCGCGCGGCAAGTTTTTCGCGCAACGCGGCCACGCCATCGCCGGTCAGCGCCGACAGCATGAAGACCTCCGCGCAAGCAACATCGGCCATGATCGATTGCGACAGGGCCAGCAGATCGGCCTTGTTCTTGAGCTTGTCGACCTTATTGAGCGCCAGAAAAACTGGCGTGCCCGTGCCCTTCAGCTTGGCAATGATCGCATCGACCTCGCTGTCGCGGCCTTTGACGGCATCGACCAGCAAAACGATCACGTCGGCATCCGACGTACCGGACCAAGCCGCATCCACCATCGCGCGATCCAGACGGCGGCGTGGTGCGAAGATGCCGGGTGTGTCAACGAACACGAGCTGGCTTGCACCTTCGATGGCAATGCCGCGGATCTGCGTGCGCGTCGTCTGGACCTTGCGGCTGACGATCGAAACCTTGGTGCCCACAAGCAAGTTCACCAGCGTCGACTTGCCGGCATTCGGCGCACCGATGATCGTCACAAAACCACAGCGTGTGGCGGGCTCGGTCTCAGATTCGGGCAGGTCAGACGCGCTCATGGGACATCCTGAAAACTCCTCGGGGTTGTTTTGTTTCAGCCTGCTGCGAGCTGGGTTGCTGGATCTGTCGATCACGGTTCCGCATCGGTCGGATCGGTTGCGACACCCAAACGGCCGAGCATGGTGCGGGCGGCCGCCTGTTCGGCCTGGCGTTTGGATGTGCCCTCGCCGCAGGCCGTTTCAAGGCCCTCGATATGGACCTCAGAAACAAACTTGGGCGCATGGTCGGGGCCTTTGCGCGAGATCTCACGATAGCCGGGCAACGGATAGCCGCGCCCTTGCGCCCACTCCTGCAGTGCGGATTTGGGATCGGGGATGGCTGTTCGGCTGACGGCGTCCAAGCGGTCAGCCCAAAGCGTCAGGATCACCTTGCGGGCACGGTCAAAGCCAGCCTCGACGAACACAGCGCCGAGCAGGGCTTCCATGGCGTCAGCGAGGATGGTGTCCTTGTCGCGCCCGCCATTGGCAGCTTCGGCCTCCGACAGGATGAGCTGTTGGCCAACGTCGGCAGCGCGGGCAATGGCCGCGCAAGTTTCGCGACGCACCATGCGATTGAAATGGCGCGCCATATCGCCTTCGCGCCGGAGTGGGTCGGCGCGCCAGAGCGCTTCTGAAATCGCAAGCCCCAGGACGCGGTCGCCGAGAAATTCCAGACGTTCGTTGTCGACCTTGCGGCCATCGCCACGCGCGCTTGCGTGCGTCAAAGCCCGCTCAAACAAGTCACGGTCTTTGAAGCGATAGCCAAGCGCCTGCTCAACTGCGGTCGGTTTGTTTCGTCTTGCCAGGGCCACGGCCAGAGTCTGCGTCTACTTGACGAGATCGAAGAAGCGGCTCCAGCGGATTAGGAACGGCCATCGCCAGACCGCATACCACGACGCGCTTGGGTCATCGAAGGCGGCAGAAAAGAAGATCACGTCCGCGCGGCCAACCAGGTTTTCGCGCGGAACGAAGCCAACGCCACCCCAGTGAAACCGGCTGTCGGTTGAGTTGTCCCGGTTATCGCCCATCATGAAGTAGTGGCCTTCGGGCACCTTGAACTCACGGGTGTCATCGCCCGGCGTCCCACGCTCGGCGTCGAGGACAGCGTAGCTGACGCCGTTTGGCAGCGTCTCGATGAATTTGGCAATCTCGATGGGCCGCCCGTCGGAATCAATCGTCTCGAAGGTGCCGTCGGGCGTCTTCGGCACGGCCGTGCCGTTCAAATACAAAATACCGTTGCGCATCTGGACCGTATCGCCCGGGAGGCCGACGACCCGCTTGATGTAATCGGTCTTGTTGTCCCGCGGCAGCTTGAAGACGATGACGTCACCGCGCTTGGGTTCGCTTGAGAACACCCGACCCGAAAACGGGATCATGCCGTAGAATGAGTGCTTGGAATAGCCGTACGACAGCTTGGAGACGAACAGGTAATCGCCGACCAGAAGCGTTGATTTCATCGAGCCGGACGGAATGTTGAACGGCTGGTAGAAGAACGTGCGGACGATCATTGCCAGCACCAAAGCCTGGACAACGATCTTGGCGGTTTCCCACCACGTGCTTGTGTCCTGCGCTTCGCTCTTGGCCACGGTGCCGCTGTCCGTCTTCGTTTCGCTTTCGCTCTTCGATTCCAAGCTCATACTTTCTCCTTGCGGCCCGGTGCGTCATCGCATGGATGGCGCCCGCTTCGCCCCGCCAATACTCAGCGCTCTTCGACGGCGGCCACCGGCGTCGTGGCGCACACCTCATACGTCAGGCGGTGGGCGGCTTCACGGCAACTCCGGCGCATGTGTTCCGCCCGTTCGCCATATCATAACCGGCCGCGCGGACTGTGCGTATTGCATTGGCGCCCTGCATACTTGCTGAACAGGGGCCAAGCAAACGATGTCTGCGGGCAGAACCAATTTCGCCCGTGCCGAAATGGGCCCTATCACTGGCCGCACAGGCAACAACGTTGGAACGACCGCGCTTTCACGTCTGGAACGCGATACTTGGCGACGCATGACGCGCTTGACCAGTGCGAACATAATCCGATGACGCGCTTGGCAGTGATCAACGGTCGAAACCTTTGACCGCCCGTGCCGATATGATCACGATTGCCTGTGCGGTCGGGTGATCATCAGTCAGTGTCAGGTCGATTTGTGCGTCGTGTCCTGGTGGGGTCATCTCACGCAGGCGTTCCAGTGCACCCCCGGTCAAACGCAACGTCGGCCGGCCCGATGGCAGGTTGACGACCCCCATGTCGCGCCAGAACACCCCCTGGCGCAGGCCCGTACCAAGCGCCTTGGAGCAGGCTTCCTTTGCCGCAAACCGCTTGGCATATGAGGCGGCGCGCGCGGCCCGTCGATCGCATTTGGCGCGTTCAACCGGCGTGAAACAGCGCTCAAGAAAGCGCTCACCGAACCGATCGATCGTCCGCGCGATGCGATCGATATCGATGACATCGTTGCCCAGACCCAAGATCATGGTGCCGCCCTACTCCCCGTCTGCCGTCGCGTCATTGTTTGTCTGATGGATGGACGCGCGCCCCTGGTCCATGCTTGTCCGCATTTCGACGATGGCTTGTCGTAAGCCCGTGAAAATCGCCTCGCCGACCAGGAAATGCCCGATGTTGAGTTCAACGACATCGGGGATGCGCGAAACCCACATCGCCGTCGTAAACGACAAGCCGTGGCCTGCATGCACTTCGAGCCCGGCCCGGTCGGCATAGGCGGCGGCGGCCTTCAGGCGTTGCAGTTCCGGGCGCATGTCGCAGATCTGATCGGCCTCAAACAGCTCGCAATAGCGGCCAGTATGCAGCTCTACGACCTCGGCACCAAGGGCGACCGCCGCGTCGATCTGGGCGGCTTCTGGTTCGATGAAAAGCGATACGCGGATCCCGGCCTGCTTCAACGGGCCGATGATGGATGGCAGCCAGTTGCGCGCCGCATTGACGTCGAGACCGCCTTCTGTAGTGCGTTCCTCGCGGCGCTCCGGCACGATGCAGCACGCGTGCGGCCGATGGCGCAGTGCAATGTCGCGCATCTCATCGGTCGCGGCCATTTCGAAATTCAATGGCGCGTCGAGCTCTTCCTTGAGGCGGGCGATGTCGGCATCGCGAATGTGGCGGCGATCTTCGCGCAAGTGCGCTGTGATGCCATCAGCGCCCGCCGCGATCGCTTCATGGGCGGCGCGGATCGGATCAGGGAACCGGCCGCCGCGCGCATTACGCACGGTCGCCACGTGATCGATGTTGACGCCAAGTCGTAACGGTCGCGGCATCTCAGCTCTCCTCTGCGGTCGCCAGCCCGAAACCAGAGCGCAATCAGGCGTCGCTGCCATTCCATTCGAACACGCGCTCGGCTCGGCTCGTGACTTCGAGATTTCGCACGCCCGACAAAATTGCGTTGAGGTGCGAAAGGTCCCACACCTCGATCTCGATGAGCATTTTTGTGAAGTCTGCCGCGCGCTCGACCATGCGCACCGTGTCGATGTTGCCGTCATGGGCACCGATGACCTGCGCGACTTGGGCAAGCGCACCGGGTTCGTTGCGGGCGGTGACGAGGATGCGTGCGGGAAAGCGCTCTGGATTGTCGGGGTCGATATCCCAAGTCACGTCGACCCATCGGGCGTGCTCATGCGCGCTGAGCTGTGGGGCGTGGATCTGAAAGATTTCGATGCCGACGCCGGGGATTAGCACGCCGACGATACGGTCGCCGGGAACGGCACCGCCGGGGGAAAAGCGGACCGGAACATCGCCGCTGTGACCACGGATCGGCACACTTGTGAGGCGGTCGCCATCCATGCCAGCGCCAACATCGCGGAATTTCAGGCCCATGACCTTGGCAAGATTGAACCAGCCGTCCTGGCCCTGGCCATGGTCGTAGCGATTGCGACGCCGCCGATTCGGCTCCGATTTTGGCAGCGACACGCCCGGTGCGATCGCGCGCACGACATCGGCAATGTCGATCTCATCGCGCCCAATGCCTGCAAGCGTGTCATCAACGTTGGTCAGGGCAAGCCGCGGCAAGGCTGCAGCCAGGCTGGCGTCGCTGTAGGCCCGGCCGACCTTGGCCAACTCGGCGGCCAAGATCCGTCGCCCCAATTCGCGGAACTGCTGGCGGGTGGCATCGCGCGTGGCGCGCCGGATCGCGGCGCGGGCACGGCCAGTGACTACGACCTGTTCCCAAGCGGCCGGCGGTGTTTGACCGGCACGCGTCATGATGACCACTTCGTCGCCGTTTTCCAGGCGCGTCGTCAGCGGCATCGGGCGGCCGTTGATCTGTACGCCGCAGGCGGAATTGCCAATGTCGGTGTGGACGGCGTAAGCAAAGTCGATGGCATTGGCGCCGCGTGGGAGCGCGATCAAGCGCCCCTTCGGCGTGAAGCAGAAGACCTGGTCCTGGAACAACTCAAGCTTGGTGTGCTCGAGGAATTCTTCAGGCGTATTGCCTTCCAACAGCGTCTCGACAAGCCGACGCAGGCGCGCATACGGGCCGATCTCGCTCGCGCCATGTTGTGCGCCTGCGCCGTTCAGCGCGGTGTCCTTGTAGGCGGCGTGGGCCGCGATGCCGTACTCGGCCACCTCGTGCATGCGTTCGGTCCGGATCTGCAATTCGACCCGCTGATGTCCAGGGCCAACAACCGTCGTGTGCAGCGAACGGTAATCGTTCTGCTTTGGCGTTGAGATATAGTCCTTGAAGCGGCCGGGCACGGCGGGCCAGCGGGCATGCGACACACCGAGCATGCGATAGCACTCATCAACGCTGCCAACGATCATGCGGAAGCCGAAGATATCGGACAATTGCTCAAGCGAGATGCGCCGGTTCTCCATCTTGCGCCAAATCGAATAGACGCGCTTTTCACGGGCGGTGATGCGGCCGCGAATGCCGGCTTCGGCCATGCTGCGTTCCAACTCCTCGCGGATTTCGTCGACGATGCCGCGCGAACGTTCACGGATTGTCTCAAGGCGGTCTGAGAGCGTGCGGTACGCTTCGGAGTGGAGCCAGCGAAACGACAGGTCTTCGAGTTCCTCGCGCAGGGCTTGCATCCCCATGCGTCCAGCCAACGGCGCGTAAATGTCGATGGTTTCCTGCGAGATCCGCTTGCGCTTTTCCGGCTTCATCGCATCGAGCGTGCGCATATTGTGCAGCCGGTCCGCCAACTTGACGAGCAAGACGCGCACGTCGCTTGCAATCGCCAGCAGCAGTTTGCGAAAATTCTCAGCCTGTTCCGTCCGCTTGGAGACGAGATCGAGGCGCTTGATCTTGGTCAGCCCTTCCACCAGCGCGCCGATTTCGGGGCCGAATACGGTGTCGATCTCCGCGCGCGTGGCCTCGGTATCTTCGATAACGTCGTGCAGCAGAGCTGTTGCGATCGTTGCATCGTCAAGATGCAGTTCGGTGAGGATCGCTGCGACCTCAAGGGGATGTGAGAAGTAGGGATCGCCAGAGGCCCGGTGCTGGTGGCTATGCGCCTTCATGGCGTAGACGTAGGCCTTGTTGAGCAACGCCTCGTCGGCGCTTGCGTCATAGGCCAGCACACGTTCGACCAGTTCGTATTGGCGCATCATGGCACGTGTCTCCCGCCGGCGGGATAACGGTGTCCGTCTGGCGATGTCACTGATGTGAGCTTCATGGCCCCAGTATTGGAAAACGCGCCGCGGATTTCCACGACGCGTTTGCAGTTTTATTGCCGATGTCGAACAAGCCGCAGATCGTTCCCGCGTTAGCGAGACGCTGCGCGATCATGCGCCGGTGGTGTCGCGCGGCATGACGGTCGCGGCTTAGCGGCTTCCGCGGCCACTGCCGGTGCCGCCAAGCGCCGCCGACGGCTCCGTCGGGGTCAGGCTTTCCATCGCCCGCAGCAGTTGTTCTTCGGTCATTACGTCGACCTGATTATCAGCCGACTGCGTGTCCCGGCCCAAGATGGGGCCGCGCCGGTCGCTGGACAGGAGCGGCGCTGCTTCTTGTTCGGGCTCATCGACCTCGACGTTTTTCTGGATCGAGTGAATGAGCCCTTCCTTGAGATCTTCCGGCGGGATCGTCTCGTCGGCGATTTCACGCAAGGCAACCACTGGGTTTTTGTCGTTTTCCTGCGGAACCGTCATCGGGCTACCACTGGCAATCGACCGCGCCCGATGGGCCGCGAGCAAAACGAGCTCGAAACGGTTTTGAACCTTGTCCACGCAGTCTTCGACGGTGACCCGTGCCATCTTGCCTCTCTGGGATTGAGCCCGTGGCCGACGTTCGCATGAGAGCGCGCACGAACCGTGCGCGGCAGCAACTCGACGGACACTCGTATGATATTGGCCGCGACACTAACAAAGTTGGCTCGAAATTCATAGTCAGCACTTGACATGCGGCGCATCAAGTCGAGGTGGATCCGAACGCCCTGATCTCTCGGACGTCATCAGATCGCGCGATCTCGCACGCGACCTTTACGTTGGGCTTTCAACGGCAGCGTCACGACATGTGCGACGTTTCGCCGCAACGCGTGCGGGAACATGTCGTCACGTCCGCCGTTCCTGTTTCGATCACATTAGCGTTTGGGAATGCCCAATTCGCGGTTAATGGACGCGCGGAGCTGAATTAAACCTGGAAACGCGTCCAGCAATATCTCGGACATTGAAGTCCCGCGCGCTTGCGTGACCGGAACGAAAAAGCGTGCATTACAGTCTCGACAACTTTGCCCACACGCTTGCATACATTAGAAAAATTTAGTTGCGCGTCATGGGCGGCTCACCTAACTCTCTATTATCGCGACGTGAAAACAGTTTTCGAGATAGAGCTGAAGAATGCCCGGCTTGATCGACAAATCGCTTCAACCGCACGCTGTCGATCGCTCAAGAATGGGGCGCATGCGCGTCCAATTTTCCCGCCGCAGCAGAAGGCGCTTTGCTCGAAAGACCCCTTATTTGGCAACGTGCGCTGTGTCACGTTCGCGCGCTCCAGAGAAGACGTAGACTGCCAATTGCTACGAAAAATTTTGAGCGGTCGCAGACGTCGATATCACAACAACAAGCAATTCGTAGAGAGGACTGCATGCACTTCTATCAACAAGAGCGGCTCGCGATATTTATCGACGGCGCAAACCTTTACGCGGCAACCAAGGCGCTCAATTTCGACATCGATTATAAACGGTTGCTTTCATTCTTCCGCCAGAAATGTCAGCTTGTTCGCGCGTTATATTATACTGCCATTGCCGAGGAGCAGGAATATTCTTCAATTCGCCCGCTGATCGATTGGCTGGATTATAACGGCTACACCATGGTCACAAAGCCGACCAAGGAATACACGGATTCCATGGGCCGGCGAAAAGTCAAAGGCAATATGGATATCGAATTAACCGTTGATGCCATGCGTCTTGCCAAATCTCTGGATCACGTCGTGATCTTTACTGGCGACGGCGATTTCCGCGCCCTCGTCGAATCCCTGCAAAACGAAGGTAAGCGCGTCAGCATCGTATCGACGCTGCAAACGCAACCTCCGATGGTCGCTGACGAACTCAGACGTCAAGCAGACCAATTCATCGACCTTGCCGACCTGGAGACCGCGATTTGCCGCGATCCCGGCGGCCGCGCGCCACGTCCTGAGCGCCCCCCCTTCCCGACCCGCCCACGCACGAACAACGGCGATCGTCCAATCGATGAGCCGGTGCGACTGGACGACGACGAGGAAGATCTCGACGAGGTTTGATTGTTCTCAGGACATCTCGTTATTAGGAACTCAAAAGGGCGCGGCAGTTAGCTGCGCCTTTTTTGTGTCAAACCGGATCTTACAAACAACGGTCATTCAATTGTTCGCATCTCTTCGCGAACATTCGAGCCATTTGGCTTTGCGTTCGGCTGAATGAGTGGCAACCACGACAACAAACCTATGGTCTTGCAAAACACTGGCGAATTTATCGATGGCAGCGCTTTCCGACCCTCCATTTCTTTGCACCGCCTGTCCGCGCTTATATGCGTTTTTACAGGACGCGCGTGCTCATGAGCCCGACTGGTACAATGGTCCGGTTCCGTCATTCGGCACGGTCGCTTCGGAGTTACTCATCGTTGGGCTTGCACCTGGTTTGAAAGGCGCGAACCGGACCGGCCGGCCATTCACCGGCGATTACGCCGGCGACCTGCTCTATCAGACACTTCTAACCTATGGCTTTGCTGCCGGCGTCTATGGTGCGCGGCCCGATGACGGGCTTGTGCTGCGCAATTGTCGAATCACCAACGCGGTGCGGTGCGTCCCGCCGCAGAACAAGCCAACCGGTGCCGAAATTGCGACCTGCCGTCACTTTCTGGCGGCAACGATTTCTGAAATGCCGAACTTGCGCGCAATTGTTGCACTCGGTCGGGTTGCGCATGACACCTTGTTAACCACGCTGGAATGCCGGCGCGCTGATTTTCCGTTCGCGCATGGCGCACAGCACGACACGCCGCATGTTCGCGTGTTCGATTCGTTCCATTGCTCGCGGTACAATACCAACACGGGCCGGTTGACCGAGCCAATGTTCCACGCCGTGTTTGCGGCCGTGCGCGCTTATCTGCAGCCGGGCCGGTGACACCCCGCTTTGGTCCCCGCGATCGCCAAACCGACATCGCCGGGTGGGGGGCAAGCGCATATCAGATCTGCACTGCGCAAATGGGCCAGCGATTATCCGCGATCGCGCAAAAGGCGCGCTTTTTCCCGCTGCCAATCGCGCTTTTTTTCCGTCTCGCGCTTATCGGCCAGTTTCTTGCCCTGGGCGACCGCAAGCTTCAGCTTCGCAAGCCCGCGGTCATTGAAATAGAGCTCAAGCGGTACAATCGTCATGCCCTGGCGCTCGGTGGCGATCGCCAGCTTTGTAATCTCACGCTTTGACAGAAGTAAACGCCGCGGACGGCGCGCCTCGTGATTGAAGAAGGCGGCCGCCTGCCGATATTCCGGGATATAGGCGTTGATCAGCGTGAGCCCACCGTCCTCCACGGACGCGTAGCTCTCTGCAATATTTGCTTGCCCATTGCGCAAGGACTTGACCTCAGTTCCGGTCAAAACAATGCCGGCCTCGATCGTCTCGCCAATGGCGTATTCAAAGCGTGCCCTGCGGTTTTCCGCGATCGTCTTATGACCGCCTTTCGACTTGTCAGCCATCACACTCTCAATTCACCCGGGCCGCACGAAAAGCGCCCGCGGGGCTCAACATTCGATCCCGGCATGCGCCATGGCCGCATCGACGGCCGCCTTCGTCGCATCCGTAATCGGCGCAAGCGGCAATCGGGCATCGGCGGCGCCGAAACCCAACTTGGAAACGGCGTACTTCACAGGCCCGGGGCTTGTTTCCACAAACAACGCCTCATGCAGCGGCATCAGCCGATCCTGCAGTTCCAAAGCCGTTTTGAAGTCGCCGGCCAGCGACGCTTCCTGGAACTGGGCACACAGTTTCGGTGCGGCGTTTGCCGTCACCGAGATGCAGCCAGACCCACCATGGGCGTTGAAGCCGAGCGCGGTTGCGTCCTCACCGGACAGCATCGTGAAGTCCGGCCCGCACAAATGGCGCTGCATAGACGCGCGTGCAAGGTTTGCCGTTGCGTCCTTGACCGCAATAACGTTCTTCAGCTTCGCGCACCGGGCCATGGTCTCTGGCAGCATATCGGCGATCGTGCGTGCCGGCACATTGTAAAGGACGATCGGCACGTCGACGGCCTCGTGGATGGCTTCGATATGCCGGAACAGGCCCTCCTGGGTTGGCTTATTATAATACGGCATCACGATCAGGACTGCGTCGGCCCCAGCTGATTTGGCATGTTTGGCGAAGTCGATCGCCTCAGACGTGGCGTTGGAGCCTGCCCCCGCGATGACCGGCACGCGCTTGGCGGCCACCTCGATGCAAAGCTCGACAACGCGCTTGTGCTCGTCGTGGGACAAGGTCGGGCTCTCGCCCGTGGTGCCGACCGGGACAAGGCCATGCGAGCCCTGCTCAATTTGCCATTCGACCAAACGGGCAAACGCCTCTTCGTCGATCTTGTCGTCGCGGAACGGCGTGACCAAAGCGGGTATTGATCCACGGAACATGGCGGCATCCTCCCTCGGCCGGGCTATTCTGTCCGGCATTGTCATTGGTTGTCTGGCGCGACCCGTCGCCAACAGGGTTGATGGGTCAAAGGCCGCGACCGGGGACCGGCAGCCGCGCGCGGCCGGCGCAGCGTCGTTGCAGCATCGATGCCCGGCGAACGCGTGAAAGGTCAAGGACCGCTTTCCCGACCCACCCTTTTAAAATTTGCAGGTGCGTCGCCAGTGGCTGCGGCTCACAATGGTATCGTTACCCTGTGATCAGTGCCGGATTACTGTGGCTCTTGCGAGTCGGCATACGGGCAATTCCGAATGCGGCTTGAAGGGGCAAGGGCTCGTTGTTAGCGTCCGCGCGAGTCGATGCGCAGCCCACTGAAACGGTCCGGTCCGAATGGAGGCCAACTTGATTTTGCCGACGCGCAGTGACGTTTGGGCTCAGCCTTCCCAAAATCTGACGGTGGCGCGCCGCCCTTTGGCATCCCGGACGCGGATCGGGCCTTGTCGCCTCCTTGGCTCACTGCTTGCTGTCGCAGTTTTGTGCATCGACATCTCGAAAGCGTTGGCGATGCCGCCGCCGCCTGCCCCCAGCCCAAAGCGCGGCGCCGCGGATGCGCAGCCGAAACCCGTGGCCGAAGAGACACGCTCTTATTTGTCCAAGCGCGAGGCAGATTTTCGGGCCTCAGTGAGCGCGATGGTCAAGCCGTTGACTGAAATCTCGCTACCGGACGGCGAGGCCAAGCAACTGCAAGCGGCAGTCACAGCGATACGTCGCGGTAATATCAAACAGCTTGGCATTCATCGCGCAGCTGTTCAGGACGCCGCCGCGCAAACGCTGATCGATTGGCTGGCGCTGCGGGCGGGCGTTGGAACGACGGGCGAGTATGCGCAGTTCGTGACGCAGAACCCGCTTTGGCCGATCCGCGACCGCTTGTTTCGCCGCAGGCTTGAACGGGCCACGTTCATTCAAGGCGGGCGCGTGCGTGATCTGCTTGCGCTGTTTGAAGCTTTGCCGCCCGAGGATGCGATGGGTGTGGCGGCGCATGCCTCAGCAAAGCTTGCCGCCGGCGATCGAAGCGGCGCCACTGAGTTGGCGCGATCGGCATGGCGCAGCGGCGGACTGATTACGTCTGTGCAGGGCGGTTTCTTGCAACGCTTCGGCGATCTCATCCGGCCGGACGATCATTACGCGCGCGTCAATGCGCTTCTGGCTGTGACGACCACCTCGTCTCGCCGGCGCAAAGTGCAAGCTGACGAAGTGCGCCGCCTGCTTCCTCTGATCCCATCGGATAAACAGAAAAGCGTTGCTGCGCGGATTTCGGTTTATCTGGATCAGGCGGCCGCGCCGAAGCTGATCGCGGCTCTTGCCAAAGACGAACGCGATAGCCCTCACGTCCGGCGGCAACTTGCCCAGCAGTTGTTGCGGCAGAAGAAACTTGAAGATGCTGCGAAGGCGATTGCCAAGCTGCCCGGCGGTGTCGAAAGCGGCAATCCGGACGCGGACTGGGAGATGCGCGCAGACGTCGTCCGGGATCTGCTGGGCGACGGTAAAATGGTGCTTGCCGCTGAAGTGGCTGCACCGGGCCGGCCTGAGACAAGCCGCGCTGCGTTCGAGCAGGCGTTTCTGGCCGGCTGGCTGGCGCTGCGTTTCGCCAAAAAGCCCGACGCGGCGCGGGCGCATTTCCAGCGCTTTCAGACGATTGCGGACGGCCCGCTGACACGGTCACGCGCGCACTATTGGTTGGGCCGGGCAGAGCAAGCGCGCGGTGATAAGGCGGCCGCGGATGCGGCCTTCAAGATTGCAGCAGAGCAGCTTGATACGTTCCACGGTGCGCTGGCCAGGGTTCACCGGGCCGAACCGCAACGCGCACTGGTTCTGCCGTTTCCAAAGCTGCCAAGTGACGCGTCGGTTGCCGCGCTCGCCAAACAATCTGCCATCCGCGCCGGCGTTCTGGCGATCAAAACCGGGCTGCCGTCAAGCATCGCCAGAAGCCTGTTTGGCGCGTTTACGTGGTCCGTTGACGACGGCGAGCAAATCCTGCTGGCAGCGCAATTGGCGGAGGATCTTGGCGATAGCCAGATTGCCGTGCGCGCTGGCAAGGCTGGCGTCGCGCGCGGCCATGACCATTACATCTACTCGTATCCGATACACCGCTTCCCGGTTTTTGAGCCGATCAAGACGCCGCCTGAGCCAGCGCTGATCCTGGCGATTGCGCGTCAGGAAAGTGAATTTAACACCAGCATCGTCTCGCGTGCGGGCGCCCGTGGCCTTTTGCAAGTCATGCCTGCGACGGCGCGCGGGATCTGCCGCAACTATGATTTGAACTGCAATATCAAACAGCTCCGCACGAGCCTGTCGTTCAACGCCAAGATCGCGGCGGTCTATATCACAGATCAACTCCGGGCCGCTGACGGCAACATGATCCTGACGCTGACGAGCTATAACGCCGGGCCCGGACGGACACGGCAATGGCTGCGCCAAAGAGGCGATCCGCGCACCGATGATGTGGACGCGCTCGACTGGGTCTACGGCATCCCGTTTGAAGAAACACGGCTGTATGTTCAGAAAGTCGTGTCTAACCTGCAGGTTTATCGTGCACGCCTTGGCGAACAGGACAAAGCCGTGCGGATCGACGCCGATCTGGGGTTCGTCCCCAAGCCGTGAGCACGGCGCTTGAGGGTGCGCTAGAGCCTTATCCGGTCTCACGGAATCGCTTTGCACCTCACGGATTGGATGAGATTGCTCTATTTCCAACATGATAGAGCATCTTTGTCCGACTATACGTGACCGTAATTGCGGTCACGTGTGGTCGGATTATGCTCTAGGCTTGGCCCGGTCGATACGTCCGCGTGCATCGACCTGCATTTCAGACCCTGCACCGATCACGGCTCCGTGCCATTGGCGCCAGCGCGGTCAACGCAAAGCTCGGTCTGCCTTTGACAACCCGGACGCCGACGGACATGACCGACACGATCACCGCCTCCACAGGTCCCACTGCGACACAGCCTAGGTCTTCGCATGCGGGCGCGCCGCTTTGGCGGCCGATCTGGCTGAGTACCCAAAGCGGGCTGATCCTTGCTGGCCGTCATTACGCGGCACGCCCGTCCGCCGCATCCGTGGGGGCTGGTCCGATGCGGCGCGCGGTCCTGTGCCTTGCGGGATTGACGCGCAATGCACGCGACTTTGACCGCGTGGCAAGCGCGCTATGCACCGGCCCAACTGCGCGCGATGTCTATGCCCTCGACATGCGCGGGCGTGGCCAATCGGACTGGGATAGCGATCCGCGAAACTATGCTGTGCTCACGGAGCTTTTTGACGTTCAGGACTTTCTGACCGCGTTTGATTTGCACGACGTGGCGATCATCGGGACGTCGCGCGGCGGGCTGATTGCGATGGGGCTTGGCGCCACACAGCCCACGCGGTTTGGCGCCATCATCCTCAACGACATCGGCCCTGTGATTGAGCGCGAGGGGTTATTGCGGATCTCGGGTTATGTCGGGCAATCGCGCAAGCCGGCGAATTGGGCGGAGGCTGCCGCGGATTGCCGACGGATTGCCGGCCGCGACTTTCCAAAACTGACAGACCACGACTGGGATGCATTTGCACGCCAGCTCTTTAACGAAAAGGATGGTCGGCCCGTTGCTGGCTATGATCCGGCCATTGCCAAAGCTTTTGAGAGTTCCGCTCAGGGCATCCCGCCGCTTTGGGCGCAGTTTAAAGCGATCTGCCATGTGCCGTGCCTGACCATCCGCGGTGCGCTTTCGGATTTGTTGTCGGAACGGACTGTGCAGGAGATGGCGGCGGTCCATCCCGATTTTCGCGCGATGGAGGTGCCAGATCAGGGGCACGCGCCATTGTTGTGGGGTACGCGCGAGATCGACGCAATCGCGGCGTTTCTGGCCGACACTGATCCTGGCGCGTGAGCCGTGGTGCATGTGTCGTGTGCCGCAGGTCAGCTCGCGCGCGTTTTGGGCTGCGATCTCCGTGCCGTCGCGTGCCTGGTCCAGAGACACGCGATCGGCGCACTTGAGATGAGCTGGCGCTTGGCTTGCGCCGTTTGGCAATCTCGGTTCGTTTTATGCGTCGCCGCGATCCATGCGCCGTGAGAACTCGGTTTGTCCGCCCGACGCCAGAATGCGTGCTTGTTCAATCCAGTTCTCGCGCTCAATTCTGCCGTCGAAATCGAGAACTGCGTTGACGCGTTCGATATCGTTGGCCGTCCAGTTTGCGATCTGATTGTAGCTTGTCACGCCCAGCTCGTTGAGTTTGCGCTCAATGAGGATACCGACGCCGCGAATGCGTTTGAGATCATCGCGATCGGCGGCGCCGGGCCGGCTGACAAGCGGGGATGCAACCGGCGTTGTGCGCGCGCCGCTGAGTTCCGACGCTGCCGCAGCCGCCGTGACCGCCGCGGCGGCTGCCGCCGATGCGGCCGGCGCTGGCGACGCGGGTGGCACCGATCTGTCCAAAGCCTCTGACGGGCCACCTTGGATGGGCGGAACCGACCGGTTGATCTCGCCTGACGACGTGCTCGCCCGCGCGGTCGTTCCACCGCCAACGTCACCGCCGGACAGCAGACGGGCTTGCGCGACCCAATTCTCCGACTGGATCTGATCACCCAGTGCCAGCGCCGCGCTGACCCGTGAGATTTCCGTGTCGTCCCAGCCGGCAATTTGCTCGTAACTTTCAATGCCGATGCTGTTCAGGCGCCGTTCCAGCAAAACACCGATGCCGCGGATCCGCTTGAGATCGTCCTTGCTCGACGGCCGATTGGCGCCGCGATCTCCGACCAATGCAGATGAGCGTACCGACCGCATGCCCTGCAACGCCGACACGGCGGCGCCCGCGGCGGCGGCGGCGCCAAAAGATGCTGTCGTAAGCGTCGTTCCGGTCTTGCGTTGGGCCTGTCCAACCCAGTCCTCGCGCGCGATGCGCTCACTGCCGAGCAATCCGTCAAAACGGCGCACGTCGTCCGCAGACCAGCCGGCAATCTGGGAAATGCGCGAGATGCCGTGGCCGTTGAGAACTTTTTCGATCTCCGGCGTGATGCCCGCAATTGCGGTCAGATCATCCCGCTCGCCGATGGCTGCTGGTCCGGACGCTGCCGCTGCCGGCCCACTGGTGCTGGCAACAACGGCCGCTGCGGCAGCACCAGCGGCAAGTGCGGCGGCCGTCGCGGTGGGCGCGCCGGTCGAGGGGGCGGAGGTCGGCGGGACTGTGGCGGGAGGCACCGTTTCGATCCGCGCTGCCACAGCCGCGCCATCATTGGTCCCAGCGGCCGCCGGCAACACGACTGTCTCTTGTGGTTTCGGCGTTGCCCCCTGGATGTCGATTCCGGCGCCAAGCTCGCGGTGAATGTTGCGCGAAACACCAGCATCGTCGCTCGGTGATGCCACGGGTTGGATGCCAATCGCGGCGCGCTCTTTTGCAAATGCGGTCTTGTTGCCCTTGGCCAGGACGGCGGCCTGCTCAATCCAATTCTGCCGGGAAATCTCGTCGCGCAAGCCAAGCGTTGCGCTTATCTTCGCGACATCGGCGGCGGTCCAGCCGGCGATATCTTCAAAGCGGTTGACGCCGGCGGCCTTCAACTTTTCCGCAAGCGCGCCGTCGATGCCTGAGATGTTTTCCAGGTCATCGCCGGGCGGCATGGCTGCGGCGGTCCACATAGCTTCATTCCGGCCGGCGACGCTGCCAGGTGCGCTTTGCGGCGGCACCGTTTCCTCAGGGCGCGTGGGAATGTTTGGCTGCGACGTTTGCGCGTGCGCCTGGCCACGCGATAATGCAGCGCCGGCGGCTGCGGCGGCGACCCCAGCGGCCACACCGGTCGCGATCGCGCCGGTCGACATGCCGTCGGAGGGCTGCGGGCGATCCGAAGTCCGCGATAGTCCGGTTGTTGCGTCGGTGAGTTGGGTGGAAACAGGTTCGACCTGTGCCGCGCCGGCCTGTCCCTGTGCCGCGTCGGCTTGTGCCTGTGTTGCAGCGCCAGCAGCAGAAGCTTGATCCTCACCGGTCAAGGCACGTGAAAAACGATTGTCGCCAGCGCCATCCACGTGGGCTGGCTGAGCGGCGGCCGTTGTCGCAGCGGCACCGGCTGCGGCCGTCGCGCCCTGTGCGCGTGGCGCAAGCGTGCCGGGGAACAGCAGGCGTCGGATCATGCACCCTAAAAACGCACCGATGAAGTAAGCTGCGAGCAGCAAAAGCGCTGTTTCCCAGAACAGGGCGACCATTCTCAACTCCTCATCACAAACACGGTGCGTTGGCTTGACGCCATTCAGGTGGACTGCCGGGCTCGCCGCGGGGCGATCAGGCGTGCGATCAGCGCGCGGCGCTTATGGTTCTCATTGGGCTATCGCATGCTGCGGGTGAAGCTCGATTATAGGCGACTTTGTGGGCAGATAAATCGCCGCTGTTGCCCATGAGCCGCGCCCGCACGGGTCGTGCCTGGCTGTTTTCATGCGCCAATCGGCACCGCGCGTTGCAGGCAACGTGATCAGCGCGTGGCGTGTCAGCCGCGTTTGCGGCCGCATGACATCCAACCCACGAACAGGCCGATCCCAAAGGCGCCGACCAGATACCACGACAGCTTCACGATCAGATAATCCATACCGGTTCCCCCCTTACGCCGGGTCCACGGCAAACTGCGCAACCTGTCCGATCTGACGGCGCAAGCCGCGCGATCAGCCTGACAGGCGGACCCTGAATTCAATGCGCCGGTTGAGCGCGCGATTGGCCCGCGTCGTGTTGGGCACGATCGGGCGACGCTCTCCATAGCCCTGAGCATTTAGACGGGTGGCGGGAACGCCCGCCCTTGTCAAATAGTTCACGATAGCGCGAGCCCGGCGCAGCGACAGGTCCATGTTCAGGCGCGCGCTGCCGGTGGCGTCGGTATGTCCCTCAATGTCGATCACGACCGTGCGGCAGGCTTTGGCGACCTGGGCCAGGCGTTGCAGCACCGGGCGCGAGGTGGCGCGTAATCGGGTGCTGGCCGTTGCAAAGTTGATACGCCCCCGGCGAGCGGCCGCATCCAACGCGCTTTGGCACGTTTGCGCATCGCCATTCGACCCGCCGGATTTGCTTGGAATAGCGCTGCGGGTCTTCGGCTTGCGCGATGGCGGGGGAATGTCAGGCCGCGCGTTTGCTGTCTGCACGTTGCGCCGGGGCGCGCCGCCTGATGGCCGGCTGGCAAGACCGCCGCGTGGCTGATCAGTGGGCTGGCTGTCGATCGGCCGTTCCAGGTTCTGAGGCCGCAACGGCGCGCTATCGTCGTTGGATGGAGCGGGATCTTTGCGCGACTGAGCCTGATTGCGGGCGGCTTCGGATTGGCGATTGACGGTGTTTCCGGCGCGGTCTTGGCCGTCATCGGCACTGGATTTTGCGTCCCGTTCACGGGCTTGGCGCGCGCGGCGTTTCGCCAGCTCTTCCAGGCGCAGGCGTTCCGCGGCGGCGGCGGCATCAATTTTGCGCTGGCGGGCTGCGGCCTTGGCTGCCTTGCGCTTGCGCTCGGCCTCCAACTTGGCCTTCTCCCGCGCCGCTTGCTCCGCCCAAAGCATGGCGGCCGATTTGACCTCAAGGTTGTCGCGGCCGACGTAGCCCTTTGGCAAGACGGCGGCGAGCCGTTGCTGAATGGCGGTAATGGCCACGCTGTCGGGCGCGACACCCTCTACCGTCAAACGCTGGTTCTCGATTGCCACGCTGCCGCTGCGCAAACGGGCAAGCAAATCAATGCCGCCAAGCGCAACTGCCCGCCATTTGGCGCTGCGGCCGGGGCGAACGCGCATGGCATCCTCGATCTTAGCACCAGCGAATGTGGCACGCGCCTTTTGAACGATTGCGGTGCGTGTCTCAGAATCCGGCACCTCGCCTGAGATCTTGACCCCATCCTCTCCGGTCCGCTCAGCGCGCCAACTCAAATCGGGCTCCGGCGGCGCAGCCAATTGGACGGAGACCGATGTCCGGCACGCCCGATTGGCGGCGGCACGTACTTCTTGCGGCAACGTTCTGAGGCGGCGCTCGTCTTCAATGCGGCCTTCAACGACAAGCGTGTCGTCTTTGAGAACCAGACGCCCTGTTTTCAGAGCCTCGAGGCCCAACAGACCGGCTTCCATGCAAGACTGCCAGCCGTCCGTTTCACCACGGGCGAGCTTGAGCGCCATGTCGATGTTGCGGCCCGGAAGCGATTGGGAAAGGCGCGTGACGATGCTCTGTCGCAGGTCCGCATCGGGGACGACCCCGGTCGCGCGAATGCTGTCTTCACTCAGAACGATTGCTGTTTCAAACGGGCTTGCAACCGGGATGGCGGGCGCATCAAAGGCAATGTTGCTCGTCAGCTCAAACCCCTCCGGCATGAGCTTACCCATCGCATCGCGGACCGCGAGCGCGGTTTCTTCGCGCACGGCGCGGCCGACCACGCGCACGCGGCGGCCGTCGAGCGTGATGGTGGCTTCGCTCAACGGGCCGACCGCATTCACAAGACCAATCGCCAACGCCTGAAACGCGTCCGGCGCGCCGCTGCCAAGTTCTGTCTTATCCTCGATTGCAGCTTGAGGACGCACGCGACTGATCGCTTTGCCGATGCGTTCGCGCACGCTTGCGTCGGGAACGAAGCCGCTGGTGGTCACTGTCCCTGGGACGAGCGCAATCTGCCAGCGGTAGCGCCCGATGAAAGGTGGCTTGACCTGGTTCTCTGCAAGCTTGAAACCGCCGGGCAGTCCGCTTTCCAGCTCACCGCGCACGCGCTGAAAGTCAGTCGTTGAGCGGGCGCGGCCGCGCACGCGCATTTCGGTCTCCACCAAATCGACCTG
Organism: uncultured Hyphomicrobiaceae bacterium; assembly: GCA_964579305.1. Taxonomy (GTDB): domain Bacteria; phylum Pseudomonadota; class Alphaproteobacteria; order Rhizobiales; family Hyphomicrobiaceae; genus JBCBWG01. The sequence continues at coordinate 27,945 of CAZOGY010000011.1, read as the reverse complement.
TGCGCCATTTTCCAAGCGCGCCAGTTGCCGGAAGCCGAACGCAATACCATCCAGCCAGACGCCTTGCGGCGGCGCACCTCGCGCCGGTTGCATCGCATCAATAATCTCGACATCGGGAAACGCGGACTTTGCAAGCGTGCGGATGCGATCGCGGCTTTGCTCATTGGGGACATGGCCAAGCAGGCGGATGCTGCGCGCGTCGCGGACAGCTTGAAACGTGAACGTCTCGGCCGCGGCCAGTAGGCGGGTCTCGTCGCGCAAGGACCGCACGCCCCATACCGCGCGTGCAACGTTGTCAGCGCGTCCCTTAGCGCCAGCATCCTCAGCGGTGCCGGTCAACGCGCCATCGCGGCCGTCAAAGCCGGTCGCGGCCCACGCCAGACCGCGACGGGTAAGCTCCTGACGGGTGCGCTCTTGCAGATCCTGCTGGATTGGTCCGGACGTGTTTTGAAAGGCCAGCGCAATCAGCGCCATCACCGGAAACAGACCCCATAACCAACGTGCTGGGTTGCATGTCATCGCAAGTCCCCTTGAGTCCCGCCACACTCTCAGCCGACCGTTCCGTCGCGGCGCCGATGGGTTGCCCGCGACCGTTTCGCACAAGCGACGTCGCAATGCGAGGCCGTCCGACGATTGATCATCCGCAGTCAGAGCACGTCGACATGACGCCGCTTATGCTTAGCCAGCGTGCATAGAAAGCCCACGACGTTGGCACCCGCAAGGCGCTCTTGAAACACCAGCGCAAAGCGGGGCGTCGGGACCGCGCGAGCCGTGCCCAAAATTCAATAAGACCGGGGCAGATCAAGAACGTGCTCGCCAATATAGCTCAAGATCAAATTGGTCGAGATCGGCGCAACTTGGTATAGCCGCGTCTCGCGGAACTTGCGTTCGACATCGTATTCCTCAGCGAAGCCGAACCCGCCGTGAAGCTGCAAGCAGGCCTCCGCCGCAGCCCAAGACGCGTCGGCGGCCAAAAGCTTGGCCAGGTTCGATTCCTCGCCAGGATTTTCACCGGCTTCATAGAGGCGCATGGCCTCAAGCAGCATCAATTCAGCCGCGCGCATGTCGGCGTATGCCTTGGCGAGCGGAAACTGTACACCCTGGTTCTGGCCGATCGGACGCCCGAACACTTTGCGCTCACGCGCATAGTCCGCGCCGGTCTGCAAAAACCACTTCGCATCACCAATACATTCTGCAGCAATCAACATACGCTCAGCGTTCATGCCGGAAAGAATATAGCGGAAGCCTTTTCCTTCCTCGCCGATGAGGGCGTCTGCCGGCACGCGCAGGTTGTCGAAAAACACTTCCGTCGTGGAATGATTGACCATCGTTCGGATCGGGCGGATCGTCAGCGTTCCCGGCGCTGCGTTACGCATATCGACCAGCAAGACCGACAGCCCGTCCGTTCGTTTTTCAACTTTTTCGCGTGGTGTTGTGCGGCATAACAGAACCATCAGGTCTGAATATTCCGCCCGCGACGTCCAGATTTTTTGGCCGTTGACGATATAGCTGTCGCCATCGCGCCGCGCGAACGTCTGCAATGCCGTTGTATCGGTCCCGCTGGTCGGCTCGGTGACGCCGAAAGCCTGAAGGCGCAGCTCGCCAGTGGCAATCGCTGGCAGGTAGCGGCGCTTTTGCTCCGCTGAGCCATGCCGCAGCAAGGTGCCCATCGTGTACATCTGCGCATGGCAAGCGCTTGCGTTGCCGCCAGAGCGATGAATTTCTTCCAGAATGGCGGCGGCTGCAGAAATGGGCAAACCGGCCCCGCCGAATTCTTCCGGGATCAGCGCTGCAAGATAACCCTCCCGGGTCAGGGCATCGACAAACTTGCGCGGGTAGGCCATGTCGCGGTCGAGTTCACGCCAGTATGCACCTGGAAAATCCTCACAAAGCCGCGCGATCGCCTCGCGAATTTCGGGATGATTGGGGGTGCTGGCCATGGCGAATGCTGCCTTTCGTAGGGGCGTTTCAGCGGCACAATGGCGTATCGGCCGCTGGCAGGCAAAGCTGACGTCCGATGGCGATTTTGCAACCGGGTTGCGACGAACGCGTTTGGGGTCCTGATCGCGTCGCTGGTTCAGGCGCCGATTGCAAGCATCGACCAGATGACTGGATATTCATGTCTGCGTCATCCGACTTGGATTAGTTTTGGGACCGCATGGAACACGGGGCGGCGACATCAGACATGAGCATTGTCTGGGGACTGACATTGGCACAATTGGCTCGGCGCGTCGGTATGCTTGCGCTTGGCGTGATGGTTGTCGTGGGCTCTGGGCTTGCGGATGCGGCGCCACGCAGCGGACAGCGCGTCTCGCCGCTGGCAGCCAAGCTGCCGCCAGTGCCGATGTCCAAAGGGCTGGCCGCTTGGTTGCCCGGCCGCAATCCCATACGCCGGCGCCAGGAGCTTGAGCGGCTGGGTCGTATCGGCTCGCAAGACCCCGAACCTCGCCCTGTGCCTCGCCCTGGGCCTCGCCGACGCATGGATGACCCGCGTCGCTTCCGCGACAATCCGCAGGCGACTTCGCCATCTGACCGAGCCAATGCGCTATCGGATGGCGCCAACGAAGATATCGTAATGGAGCAGCGCGCGAGACCTGGGTCCACGGCGGCACTGCAGAAGCGGGACGTGGGACCGCGTGTTCCGCCACCACCTGCGATCGTTCCGCGCCGCGCCACGCCGAACGCCGGTTCGGCCGTGCGCCCTGATCGTGACGGGAAATCGAAACCGCTTAGCGCCGATCCCGATGGCGGCAACGCCGACACCGCTAAGACTGAAGAGCCGGAGCCAGACGTTTGGCCTGCAGCCGCCATCCAATCCGCGATGGCCGCCTGTTCCAAGGCCTTGTCGCCGCTCAGTATCGAGGTCAACGGCATCACGCCGGTCAAGCGCGGCGGCTGTGGTGACCCGGCAATGGTTGAGTTTTCATCGCTGACGATCGGGCAGAACACGGTGCGGTTCCGTCCCGCCTTGAAACTCAACTGCCGCACGATCGTCGCCTTCCACGACTGGCTGCGGAATACCGCGCTGCCGGCCGCGCGCACGCACTTGAACAAGACGATTGTCGGTATCAGGGGCGTGGGCGGTTACACATGCCGCAATCGCTACGGTCGCAAGGTCGGCAAACTGAGCGAACACGCTTTCGGCAACGCGATCGATATCCCTGTTTTTGTTTTTGCCGATAAGACCAGGGTCAGCGTTCTCAATGGCTGGGGTCCGACCAAACGCGATCTGGAAAAGCAGCTTGCGGCAACGCCAAATCCAGCAGATGCCAAGCCTGCTGCCGATACTCGCGCAATTGCCGGTGGCGCAAAGAGTATTGTCGCACCGATTGCGCTCTCGCCTGCCCGACAAACGCAGATGTCGCCGCAAAAGCTCGCGCCTCCGCTGCCGACCCGCCGCCCATCGGTGATTGCATCGCGCCGGCGCCAACAAGCCAGGCGGCGTATATCCCGCGCGGCACCGCGCGCCGGGAGCCGGGTTGTCACGCGAAACTCTGCGACACCGGCAGCGGCAAAGCCCGCGCCTTCGCGACCGGACGGCCCGAAACGTCCGCAATCGGCGCGCCGGTCTGACCAACGCGCTGAAGCGTTGTCACCGCCAAAGCGCAGCCCACGGGCAATTGCAGAGGCCAATTTCCTGCGGGCGCTGTTTGATGGCGCATGCAAACGGTTCGGCACTGTGTTGGGACCGGAATCCAACGAAGCCCATCGCAACCATTTCCATTTCGATATGGCCAAGCGGCGCCGGCGGGCTTACTGCCGCTAGAGCAATATCCGACCCCACCTGACCAACTGCGGTCGAGTCATTAAGCCTCAGGCTTGTTATCCGCCACCGCGTTCATTTCGCGCGCTGCAATGAGACAGCGCCGACCGGCGGCTTCGGTCACATTTTCGGGTGCCTTATGTCGATAGCCTGTCTGACATGGTGACCGTAAGCAGTTGGGCGGCAACCGAGGCTGCGATCACCTCTGGTTCCTTGCCGGTCAGGCCTGGGATGCCGATTGGGCAAACGAGCGTGGCGAGGGCTTCCTCAGAAACCCCGGCTACGGCGAGACGTTTGCGAAAGCGGGCCGCTTTGGTTTGCGAGCCGATGACGCCAACGAACCGCGCTGTGCTTTCAGCCAACAGGGCATGGCAAATGGCAAGATCCATGCTGTGGGAATAGGTCATGATCACATGCAGCGCATCGCCCGGCGCGGACTTGGCGAACAGGGCCGGATCGGCCGCGATGACCCGTTGTATTTCGGCTGGGCGGTGATCTGGAAAACGATCCTTCGCTGTGTCGACCCAAAACGTAGTCAGTGGAAGCGGTGCAAGTGCTGCCACCAACGCCCGGCCAACGTGACCGGCCCCGTAGATAAACACGCGCGGGTGGGCCGGCGTCACGCGAGCGGCGAAAGCGTCGGCGGCAAGCGCGGCATCAGGGCTGTGCTTGCGCGCTGCCTGATGCTGCGTTGGCTTGATCACAACGCGGAGCGGCGGCCCGGCGTGCAAGGGGTGCTCGGTCCAAAGCTCTCCGTCAAGCGCTTGATTGTCGGGCCGCTCAGCATTGTCGGCCGCGGTTTGTGCGATCTGGGCGAGGCTCGCAATCTCGGCTGGGCCGAACGCCTCATAGAGCACATCGACACGACCGCCGCAGCATTGTGCCAGGGCCGGGCCGAGTGGGACGGACCGCACGTCGCGGGCCCATCGTGCCGCATGCATTGGCACATCGCGCGACGGCAAAAGTCGACGTGCGTGCGCAATGGCTTCGAATTCCAGCCGGCCACCACCAATCGTCCCCTCGATCTGATTGGCAAAGACATTCATGGCTGCACCGGCTTCGCGTGGTGTTGAGCCGCTCGTGCGGATAATGGTCACGCGGACGAACGGCGCGAGGTTCGCCATCGGGCGGCAGCGCACGATTGCACGAAATGTGTCCTGCCTGGTCACGTCGCGCCCGCGACAGCGGGTTTGCAACGGCGCAAACGTTCCACAGCCAGAAGAACGCGTTCCGGCGTCGCGGGTGCGTTGAGATCCACGTAGGCGGATGGCGTTTCAACGCTTTGCGCAATTGCGTCGGATAACGCAAAAAACGCGGACATACCGAGCATCAAGGGCGGCTCGCCGACCGCCTTGGACCGATAAATTGTTTCTTCGCTATTTTCGCCACGCGCAAAGATCGCAATGCGCATGTCTGGGGCGCGATCATAGGCGGTGGGGATTTTATAGGTTGATGGCGCATGGGTCATCAGCCGGCCTTGCGCGTCCCAAACCAATTCTTCCATGGTCAGCCAGCCTGCGCCTTGCACAAATCCCCCTTCGATTTGACCGAAATCCAGAGCCGGGTTCAGTGACTGGCCGACATCGTGCAGAATATCGACGCGGAGCAGGCGATTTTCACCGGTCAAGAGATCGATTGCAGCCTCAGCCACTGCGGCGCCATAGGCAAAGTAATAGAACGGGCGACCACGGCCCTCAGCCTTGTCCCAACTTATTTTGGGCGTCGCGTAAAACCCGGTCGCCGACAGCGGCACGCGCGCCATATAGGCTTTCTGAACAGCCTCAACAAATGTTAAGACAGTATCGCCGACCTGCACCTGACCGCCGACAAAGCGAATAAGCTCGGCCGGCGTCTGATAATGCTCGGCCAAAAAAGCGGTCAATCTCGATTTGATGGTCATGGCCGCGTTTTGAGCCGCCATTCCGTTCAAGTCGGAGCCCGATGACGCCGCGGTCGCCGACGTGTTGGGGACCTTGGCCGTTGACGTGGCCGTGATTTTGACCCGGTCGATGTCGACCTGAAATACGTGCGCCACGACCTGCGCGACTTTTGTGAAAAGCCCTTGACCCATTTCGGTCCCGCCGTGGTTCAAGGCGATTGACCCATCGGTGTAAACATGAACCAGCGCGCCGGCCTGGTTCAGAAACGTTTTTGTAAACGAGATCCCAAACTTTACGGGAGTCAAGGCAATCCCGCGCTTCAAATAGGGGCTGTTCTTATTCGCTTCACGGATCGCCGCGCGACGGGCGTGATAGTCGGCACTTTCAACAAGTTCGTCGACCAAATCCTGAATGATGCAATCTTCGACCGCCATGCCATAGTGCGTTCTGGAGCGCGTGCCATCACGCTTTGATTTGTGATCATAAAAATTTGCGCAGCGGACCACCAACGGGTCGAGCTGCAAATGGGCTGCGATGTGGTCAATCACCCGTTCCATGCCGAGCATGCCTTGCGGGCCACCGAACCCACGGAATGCCGTGTTGGATTGTGTGTGTGTTTTACAGCGATAGGACGTCACGCGCGCATTTGGCAGGAAGTAACAATTATCGGCGTGAAACATCGCGCGATCGCCAATCGGCTCTGAAAGATCCCAAGACATCCCACAGCGTAGCGCCTGATCCACTTCAAGGCCGCTGATCACGCCGTCGCTGTCGAAACCGACCCGATAATCAATTCGGAAATCGTGGCGCTTGCCCGTGATCATCATGTCGTCATCGCGGTCGTAGACGACTTTGGCTGGCCGCTTTGTTGTTTGCGCAACGACGGCGGCCAAGCAGGCGGGCAGGTTTCCTTGGCTCTCTTTGCCGCCGAATGCGCCGCCCATGCGACGCACCTCGATCGTCACCGCGTTAAAAGGAACGCCCAGCACCTGCGCAACCTTGTGTTGGATCTCAGTTGGGTGCTGCGTTGAGGCATGCACGGTGATGTCATCATCCTCGCCCGGCACGGCCAACGCCGCCTGGCCTTCGAGGTAGAAGTGCTCTTGGCCGCCGATCCGAATGCGCCCCTCAACGACATGCGGGGCCGCATTGATTGCAGCTGCGGCATCGCCAATTGCAAACGTATCGGGGGGTGCCAACAGCGACTGCGCCGCCATGGCGGCATCGATGTCGAGAATGGCGGGGCGGACCTCGGTTTCAATGACGGCTTGCGTGGCAGCCCGGCGGGCAATTTCGCGGGTTTCGGCTGCGACGGCAAACAGGGCCTGGCCCCAGTAGTTGATTTCTGTATCAGCGAGCATCGGGTCATCGCCCGCAATGGGGCTGACATCGTTGCGACCGGGAATGTCCGATGCCGTCAACACCGCAACGACGCCTGGCGTTGCACGGACCGCGGACAGGTCCATGCGCGTCAGCACGCCATGCGCAATGGTGCTTTGCCCAATATGCACATGAACAAGCCCCGGCGGCTCCGGCAAATCATCGAGGTAGGCCGCTGCGCCGGTGACGTGCTTTGCCGCGCTGTCGTGACGGTGAGCTTGTCCAACGTCGCCGTTGATCTGGTCTGGCGGTGCGGCTGCTGACGGCTTGCTGCCTGAGGAGCCATCCATCACCTACGCTGCCTCCACGCTCGGCGCATTCGGGGTGTGAGTTGCGCAATACACCTCGGTGATGCGGGTCATCGCAGCGGGGTTGATTCGCTCGATGAAGTATTTACGCAAAAGGTTTTGCGCCGTGAGCAGACGATACTCTGCCGAACCTCGCATATCGCTCAGCGGTGTAAAATCGTCTGCGAAACGGCGGGCACCAGTCTCGATTGTGTCGTGCGACCATCGCGCGCCGACAAGGCAATCTTCAACCGAGCGCGCGCGTTTGGGTATTCCAGCCATGCCGCCGAATGCGATCCGCGCTGAACTGATGATATCGTCCGCTCCGACCGTGACATGGAAACATCCGCATACCGCGGAAATGTCCTGGTCGAGACGCTTGGAAATCTTATAGCAGCGCACGGCGGTTGGGTCGGCCGGGCGCGGAACAATGATGGCTTCAATCAATTCACCCGGCGCGCGATCCTGCTCGCCATACGCCAAGAAGAACGCGTCGAGCGGAATTCGCCGCTGGGCCTTGGCACTGCGCAAGACAAGCTCTGCGCCTAACGCAATCAATGCAGGAGCCGTGTCACCGATCGGCGAGCCGTTGGCGATATTGCCGCCGATCGTCCCCGCGCTTCGGACCTGAAGGGCACCGATCCGGCGCACCAACTCGCCCAGATCCGGGGCCAATTCAGCCAACTTGTCCTGTGCCTCGGCGTAGGTCACGGCCGCACCGATTTCGATTGTTTCAGACGTCACGGCGATGCGTTTGAGTTCGGGTACGTCGGTCAGCGCAATCACAGTCGGCAATATCCGCAATTGTTTGGTGACCCACAGACCAACATCCGTGGCGCCCGCAACAATCGTGGCGGACGGATTTTCGGCGTAGAGGTGCGCAGCCGTTTCCAAGTCAGGTGGGATGAACCAGGTGTGGCCGTTCCGACTTAACGACACGTTTTGTGATGCCGCCGCGGCCAGGCCGTTCAGTTCGTCGGCGGTTGTCTGAGACGGATCCCAATCGGGCAAGGCTTGCTCGCGCAGCCCCTGCGCAGCATCGATCAGCGGACCATATCCTGTGCAGCGGCACAGGTTTCCAGCCAGCATGTCGGTTGCAGGCGCCAAATGACGCCCAGCGGCGCGGTTGAGCTGATCCACATACAGCGACATGACGAAACCGGGCGTGCAAAAACCGCATTGCGTGCCGTGATGATCGACGATGGCTTGTTGTGCTGGATGGAGCTGTCCTTGCGGGCCCGCGAGCGCTTCAACCGTGATGACCGCTTTGCCGTGCAGCATGGGCAGGAACAGGATACAGGCGTTGAGCGGCCGCCAGACAACTGCGCCGTCGCTGCCCAAACTTCCGACCGCGACGGTACACGCGCCGCAGTCACCCTCCGCACAACCCTCCTTGGTACCGGTCAGGCGACGGTGCTGGCGGAGGTAGTCAAGCAGCGTCGTCGTCGGCGCAAGGTCGCGGACGTGGACCCTGGCGCCGTTCAAAATGAATGTGATTTCACGATCCGGTTCGCTCTTTGGCACTGTGATCAAGCTCATCGACTGCGGTATCGGGCCAGGCGGATATGGAAAGATACGCTAGCACCGCGGGCGCATGCGGCAAGGCCAAGCACATGACCATTGCGCGGGCAGGCGCTTGTTAAACAGCCATTCAACGCCCAACGGCGCCGCTGTTTGCGAAGGCGCGGCCAATGCCGTCAGCGCGGACCGTGTAGCTGATGGGCAAATGCGCCTCTTCCAGATTAGTCCCGCCTCCGTGCCGGTCGATGATCAGGAAATCGCTTTCTGCTTCGAGCGGCGTCAGGATGCCGTGCCAGACGTTGCGCAAGTAATTCACGCCCTGGCCAGGCGCGGTGAGAAACGCGCGGGGCGGCCCTGGCCTGCCATGTTCGTCAGGCGCGACGATCACAACAAACGGCCGCCGGCTAAGCGGTACGAACGCCTGGCTGCCGAGCGGATGTCGCTCCATGAGCGTGAACGTCAAGGGCAGCGCATAGGGCCGCGCGCGGGTCAGAGCCACGTTGAGGCGGGCGGTGTCGTCTGGGCCGGCCGGCAGCGCTTCCAGGCGCGCCAGATCGTGCCAGCGGTCGCAGTTGCCAGCGTTGAATTGGAAGTCGTACCGGCCGGCCATTTCGATCACATCGCCGAACGGGAAAAAGGCTTGTTCTAGCAATGGCTCAAGTGTCACGTCGGGCATCTGCGCTCCTTCCAGGCCGCTGTGTGCAAACGCTTTGCCGCCGCTCAGACGGTCGTGTTGGGCAGGATGTCAGCGAGCCTGAGCTTGGCGATCCGCTCCACTTGGCGACAGGCCGTTTCAAACTCCGCCTCAAGCGTCTGCGCAATGCGCGTTTCAAACGCCGACAAGATTTCAGCCTTGGTGCGGCCCTTGACGGCCATGATGAAGGGAAATCCGAACTTCGCCGTGTAGTCAGCATTCAGCCTTTCAAAGGTCGCACGCTCATCATCGGTCAGCGCGTCCAGGCCGGCTGAGGTCTGCTCGCTTGCCGATTGTGCGGTCAGGCGTTTGGCCTGCGCAAGCCGTCCTGCCAGATCGGGGTGGCCGCGCAAGACACCAAGGCGTCGCTCGTGGGATGCGGCACGGAACACGCGGCAAAGCGCATTATGCATGCCATCGGCGGTATCGTGTGCCGGGCCCAGTTCAAGGTCGAAAGCGCGCTCAGCAATCCAGGGCGAATGTTCAAAAATGCCGCCAAAACGCGCGATGAAGGTATCGCGGTCCATCGCTGTGGGCTGCTTCTCAGGTCGCGCGGGCGGATGGGTTGCGTGCCAGTGATCGGCAATGTCGATGCGGCGCGCGAGCCAGACGTCGTTGTGGCTTTGGACGTAATCCAAGAAGCGTGCGAGGGCCGCGGTGCGACCAGGCCGGCCGGCAAGCCGGCAGTGCAGCCCGACACTCATCATTTTGGGCGCGCCGGCCCGGCCTTCGTCACGCAGCACATCGAAGCTGTCTTTGAGATAGGCAAAGAATTGGTCCCCGGAATTGAAGCCTTGCGCGGTTGCAAAACGCATGTCGTTGGCGTCCAGCGTGTAGGGGATGATCAATTGCGGCCGCGCATCGTGCCAAATCCAGTATGGCAGATCGTCGGCGTAGCTATCGGAGACGTAGGCGAATTGCCCGGTCTCGGCGGCAATCATGACCGTGTTTTGTGAGCACCTGCCCGTGTACCAGCCGCGCGGAGCGGTGCCGGTGACCTCGGCGTGCAAACGGATGGCCTCGGCCATGTCGACGCGTTCGGCTGCCGGATCGAAATCCTTGTATTCGATCCACTTGAAGCCGTGGCTTGCGATCTCCCAATCGGCATCAAGCATGGCGGCGACTTGGGCAGGCGCACGCGCCAACGCGGTTGCCACACCGTAGACGGTAACCGGCACTTCCCGGGTTTCGAACAGGCGGTAAAGCCGCCAGAAACCTGCGCGCGCGCCATACTCGTAGATGGATTCCATGTTGCTGTGGCGCTGCCCGTGCCACGGCGTTGCGCCGATGATTTCCGAAAGGAACGCCTCAGAGGCCGCATCGCCATGCAAGATGCAATTCTCGCCGCCTTCCTCAAAATTGAGAACGAACTGCACCGCGATGGCGGCGCCATTCGGCCAAGCTGGGTCCGGGGGATGGGCGCCATAGCCGTGAAGATCTCGGACGTATCGCCGTGGTGCCATTGTCGCTGACCCGTTTCCCGTTTTAGCTGTCGTCCTCAAGTCGCGGCGGCGTCTCGCTCACGCTGCGTCTGCAATCATCGTGATGAGGCCCATCATGTCCGGTCAGACCGGCTACGTCACCACACACGTGCTCGACACCGCACGCGGCAAACCCGCCTCTGGGTTGCAGATTGATATATTCGAGATTGATGGAGGCACGCGGCGTTTTCTCGGGAGCATGACAACAAACGCCGACGGGCGATGCGACGGCCCTGTGATCCCCGCCGACACGATCCGCCAGGGCGCTTATGAATTCGTATTCCACGCCGGCGCCTACCTCGACCGCGCCGGTGCGCCACAATCGGACGGACCACGCTTTCTCGATCTCATTCCGATCCGTTTTGCGGTCAGTGACGCCAGCCAGCATTATCACGTTCCGCTTTTGCTTTCGCCGTTTGGCTATTCCACGTATCGCGGCAGTTGATGTTGGCGCTCGGAGTTCTTTTCCATGATTGAAACCGCGATACTTTGGGAATGGCTGTCGTTTGCCGTGCGTTGGGCCCATGTGGTTGCCGCCATAAGCTGGATTGGCACATCGTTTTATTTTATTGCGCTTGACCTAGGGCTGCGGCAATCGCCCGCCCTTCCAGCCGGGGTGCGCGGCGAAGAATGGCAAGTCCACGGTGGCGGCTTTTATCACGTCCAAAAATATCAAGTCGCGCCTGTCTCTTTGCCGGAACACTTGACATGGTTCAAATGGGAATCTTACGCGACGTGGCTGACCGGCTTTGCCATGCTTTGCGTGGTTTATTATGCGAGCGCCGATCTTTATCTTATTGACCGCAATGTCCTGGATATCTCTGCTCCCGCCGCCATTGCTCTTTCGCTGGCGTCTTTAACCGTTGGCTGGCTGGTTTACGACGCCCTTTGCAAAAGCCCACTTGGCAAAAGCGATCTGAGCCTGATGATTATCTTGTATATCATGTTGGTCGCCATGGCGTGGGGCTATACGCAGGCGTTTACAGGGCGAGCCGCTCTCTTGCACTTGGGCGCGTTCACCGCGACAATTATGTCAGCGAACGTCTTCTTCATCATCATTCCCAATCAGAAGAAAGTTGTTGCAGCCCTCGTGCAGGGCGATACTCCAGATCCCATTCTTGGTCGGCAGGCCAAACAGCGGTCTTTACACAATAACTACCTCACCCTCCCCGTTATTTTTCTGATGCTGTCGATCCATTATCCGCTGGCCTTTGCCAGCGATTTCAATTGGGCGATTGCTGCCATCGTATTCTTGATGGGCGTCACGATCCGGCATTACTTTAACACCTATCATCAATCAAAGCGCGTGCTGGGTTGGACCTGGGCGGTCACGGTCGTTCTGCTTGGGATGATGGCCTGGCTTTCATCGCTATCGTCGCTGCAGGAGGATGCGGCCGCCGCCATTCAACCGCACAGCCCGGCGCAAGTGGCTTTGGCTGCGCATCCGCAGTTCGATGAGATCGAGGCGATTGTGCAATCGCGGTGTTCGATGTGTCACGCGGCAGAACCGTTATGGGGTGGGATGCGCGTTCCGCCCAAGAATGTGAAACTTGAAACGCGTCAGCAAATCCTCGATTACGCGCACGAAATCTATTTACAGGCGGGGTTAACCCGCGCGATGCCACCAGGAAATGTCACTGCACTGGAACCGGCGGAGCGCGCATTGATCGTTCAGTGGTATCGCGGGCGCGGCCAACAGGGGTCTTGACGCAACATGTCCAAACCGATTTACGCCACGCCGCCGGCCGGGCTTCCCTCCCAACAGACATTAACGACCGACCGCGCCATTTTCACCACGTGGTATGCGGTCATACCGCGCGGCGTTCTGCGTGACATCGTAACCAGTTTTTTTCCAGGATGGACGGATACGCGCGGTTGGGTATTGGCCAGGCCTTTGTCAGGGTTTGCTGAAACCTTTTCGCAAATCATCCTGGAAATAGCGCCAGGCGGCGGTTCGCAAACACCGGAGCCGGAATCTGACGGGCAAGGCGCCTATTTTGTGGTCGAAGGCCAAATCCAGCTCACGCTGAACGGCACTGCACACACGCTTGGTCCGGGCGGTTTTGCATATATCCCTCCGAAAGCGGATCTCCGCATCAAAAACACAGGATGCCAACCAGCCACGCTGCATTGGATACGCAAAGCGTATGAACCCGCACCGGGGCTTGATCTGCCCGATCCCATCATCGCGGACGAGGCGGATATAACACCGGTTGCGATGCCCGATACGCAGGGGTCGTGGGCGACGACACGTTTCATTGACGCTGCGGATCTGCGGTATGACATGCATGTCAATATCGTCACGTTTGCACCGGGCGGGGTCATCCCGTTTGCCGAGACGCACGTGATGGAACACGGGCTATATATTCTCGAGGGCAAAGGCGTTTACCGGCTCAATCAGGACTGGGTGGAGGTTGAGGCTGGGGATTTTCTGTGGCTGCGCGCGTTTTGCCCGCAAGCGTGTTATGCTGGCGGGCCGGGGCGATTTCGATATCTGCTTTATAAAGACGTGAACCGGCATCCACCGTTACGTTTGCCGCGGTGAATGCACAGCGGTTGCGGCGTCGTCACGGGTGGCGGGCGTAAAGTGTTGTGCCGCCGCTGATCGTCTCGGCAATGCAGCGGTCGTCGCCAAGCACCATCAGCGCAAACAGCACTTCAGAAATGCTTTCACAACGCTGCGTACGATCCGCGAGCATGGGCGTTGCTGCGGGGTCAACGATGACAATATCGGCTTCAAGGCCTGTCGCGATGTTTCCCACGCAATGGGTCAGCCGCATCACCTGCGCAGACCCGCACGTGGCAAGATAAAGCGCTTCAACGGGGTGAAGCGTGCGTCCGCGCAGTTGCGCCACCTCATACGCGCTCCGCATCGTTGCCAACATCGACAGCGAGGAGCCCCCGCCAATGTCGGTCGCAAGGCCCACGGGGATGGGATCGTCGCCCCTGCGCAAGGTTGCCAGATCAAACAGGCCTGAGCCGAGGAACTGATTGGAGGTCGGACAGTGCGACACGGCGGCGCCAGCCTCGCGCATGCGCGCGATCTCGTTGTTTTCCAGATGGATCGCGTGGCCGAGATTTGCGCCGGGGCCAACCAAACCGGCGCGATCATACACGTCGAGATAACCCTCCGCGTCGGGAAAGTCAGCTTGGACTTGGGCAACCTCGTCGATCTGTTCGGATAAATGTGTCTGGAGACCCGCTGTTGGAAACGCCCGCCACAGCGCTCCTGCGGCCTGCAATTGCTCGCGCGTCGAGGTTGGTGCGAACCGCGGCGAGATCACGTATGTGGCCCGGCCGCGACCGTGCCAGGTTGCGGCCAATGCCGCGGAGTCGTCGTAGGCCGATTGGGCGGTATCGCGAAGGGCCGCAGGCGCGCTGCGATCCATCATCATTTTACCAGTCGCGATCCGCATGCCACGGGCCTCGGCGGCCTCGAAAAGGGCGGTCACCGAGCCTGGATGGACCGTTGCATAAACGCTTGCGCTGGTGGTGCCGTGGCGGGCCAATTGATCCAGGAACTTGGCCGCCACCGCCTGCGCGTAGGCCGGATCGGCAAAGCGCATCTCTTCGGGAAACGTATAAGTCCTGAGCCAGTCGAACAGGCGCGCGCCGTATGACGCGATGATGTGGTATTGCGGGAAGTGCACATGGCAGTCGATGAAGCCCGGCAAAATGAGCCGGTCGCGGTGGTGTTCGATTTGTGTGTCGACGTCTGGGGGGACAGTGGTCGCAGCGGGCCCGACGTCAACGATCTGGCCGTCTTTTATGACGATGGCACCATCGGTTTCGTGCAAGAGCGCTGCGTCGGGTCCGGCTGAAAATGGATCGTCGATGAAGCGTAGAACCTGGCCACGCAAAATGCGTGTCATTGCCCCGGCTCCGCGTCCGCGAGCAACGGTGTAAGTTCAAACCGGCGAACATCAACGAGACCGAGATCTGAGATACGCAATTGCGGAATGACAACAAGCGCAAGAAGCGAATGTTGCATGAAGGCGTTGTTGAGGGTGCAGCCGCAGCGGGCCATCGCGTCTGAGAGCTGACGGGCCTGTGCTGCGACGACTTCGGCACGTTGATCAGACATGAGGCCTGCGATCGGCAACGGAATAAGCGCCAGTTCCTCGCCTTGCGCGAACATCGCCACCCCGCCGCCGACATCACCGAGGCGGTTTGCGGCCCGTGCCATATCCGCTTGATCTGTGCCGACAACGATCATGTGATGACTGTCGTGCGCGACGGTCGCGGCGAGAGCGCATGGTGCTTGATAGCCGAAACCGGAAACGAAGCCGTTGACGACCTTGCCAGTGGCGCGGTGACGCTCGACCAGGGCGAGGTGGGCAACGTCCTGTCCGCGGTCGGCTTGGATCAATCCGCCGCCGACCGGCAAGGTCTTGACGAGCGCTTTGGTGGGCGCCTGGTTTTCCACCACGCCGATGACGTTGACGGCAGCTTGTGTTCGTCCGGCCGGCGCGGCGACCTGAAAATCAGCCGCAGTCAGTGCCCGGCCAAGTTTGACGGTTTGCTTTGCCCAGTCCGGATATTCATAGGCCGAGACATCCGCAATGAGCTTGCCGCCGCGCGCCAACAGCCGGCCCTGGGCAAAGACCTCATTCACCTGAAAGGCAACAAGATCATCCATCAACAGCATATCGGCGCGGCGGCCCGGCGCGATGGCGCCCAACTCCCGTTCAAGCCCGAAATGCTGTGCTGGGTTGAGTGTCGCCATCTGGATGGCCGTTATGGGCCGCAGACCTTGCGTGATCGCATGGCGGACGACACGGTCCATGTGACCGTCTTCGACGAGCGTTCCCGAATGGCAATCGTCGGTGCACAGGATGAAGTTGCGCGGATCGAGGCCAAGTTCGGTTACGGCGCGGATCTGGCTTGCAACGTCGTACCATGCTGAGCCGAGCCGAAGCATTGCGCGCATGCCTTGGCGAACGCGGGCCACCGCATCTTCAAGCCGTGTGCCTTCGTGATCGTCTGCGGCGCCGCCGGCAACGTAGCCATGAAAAGCGCGGCCCAGGTCGGGGGAGGCGTAATGGCCGCCGACCGTCTTGCCGGCCCGCATGGTGTGCGCGATCTCGCCGAGCATGCATTCATCGCCTGCGGCAACGCCTGGGAAGTTCATCACTTCGCCCAGGCCGATGATGCCGGGCCAGGTCATTGCTTCAGCAATGTCTTCCGGCCCGATCGATGCGCCCGCGTTTTCCAAGCCCGGCGCGGAGGGCACGCAGCTTGGCGCTTGGACGAACACATTGATCGGGGCTGCAATCGCCTCATCGTGCATCAGCCGCACGCCGGGCAGTCCGAGGACGTTTGCAATCTCATGTGGATCGATGAATAGGCTGGTTGAGCCATGGGGGGCGACCGCACGGGCAAATTCGGTGACGGTGACCATGCCGCTTTCCACGTGCATGTGGGCGTCGCACAAGCCGGGCACCGCATAACGGCCGTCCGCCTCGCATAGCCGTGTTTCTGGGCCCGCGACCGGCTCGATGCCAGGTCCGACGGCGGCGAAGCGCCCCGCGGCAATGGCAATTGTCGTGTCTGGTATGATCTCGCCGGAATGTACGTTCACCCAGCGCGCGTTGCGCACGATCGTATCAGCGGGGGCACGGCCCATCGCGACGTCAACGAGCGTGGCGATTGCGTCGGCATGTGAGAGCAAAGGGGCTGCACCGCCGCGACTTGCGTGATCCGCCGGCATGGTTCTCACCTCGTGGGCTCAATTCCGCATTGACAGGTGGGATAATGCCGGCCCGCGACCGGGTCGCATATGAAAAAAACGCCGGCCGCCGGGGATTGCCGGCGGCCGGTGGACGTGCGTGCGCATAAGCCTGTTGCGGCAGCTTACTTGGGCAGGCTCGCGTCGATGCCTTTGACGTAGAAGTTCAATCCCGAGAGCACTTTGTCTGAGGCAACCTCACCGTCCTTAAGCCACAGCGAGCCATCTTGTTTGTAAATTGGCCCGGTGAAGGGATGGAATTCCTTGGATTTGATCTTGGCAGTCGTTGCCTCGGCCATGGCTTTGACGTCTGCGGGCATGTTGGTGAAGTCGGCCATGACGACGTGGCCTTCCTGCATGCCATGCCACGTGGCCTGCTGTTTCCAGGTTCCGTCAAGCACGGCTTTGACCCGTTCAATGTAATACGGCCCCCAGTCGTCGATGATTGAGGTCAACTGCGTTTTGGGGCCGAATTTGATCATGTCGGAGGCTTGACCAAAGGCGAGTTTGCCGCGCTCGGCTGCGACCTGCATGGCGGCGGTGGAGTCTGTATGCTGGGTCAGGATGTCA
Organism: uncultured Hyphomicrobiaceae bacterium; assembly: GCA_964579305.1. Taxonomy (GTDB): domain Bacteria; phylum Pseudomonadota; class Alphaproteobacteria; order Rhizobiales; family Hyphomicrobiaceae; genus JBCBWG01. The sequence continues at coordinate 10,641 of CAZOGY010000011.1, read as the reverse complement.
GCGCCCTGGTCAAACAGGGATTTGGCCGCATCGGCTTCCTTGCCTGGATCGAACCACGTGTTCACCCAGACGATCTTCAGTTTAAAGTCGGGATTTATCGACTGCGCGCCGAGCATGAACGAATTAATGCCCTGGACGACCTCGGGAATTGGGAACGAGGCGATATAGCCGGCGACACCCGTCTTCGACATTTTGGCTGCAATCTGGCCGAGCACATAACGGCCTTCGTAAAACCGGCTGTCATAGGTCGCAACGTTTGGATGCTCGCGCTTGTATCCGGTGGCGTGTTCAAACTTCACCTTGGGGTATTTCCGCGCGACCCTATTTGTTGGATCCATGTAGCCAAACGAGGTCGTGAAAACGATGTTGCAGCCTGAGCGGGCGAACCGTTCGATCGCGCGTTCTGCATCAGCGCCTTCCTTGACGCTCTCCAGGTAGGCGGTTTCAACCTTGTCGCCCAGAGCCTTTTCAACCTCCAGACGGCCTTGGTCGTGCTGATAGGACCAGCCGAAGTCCCCGACCGGGCCGACGTAAACAAAGCAGGCTTTGACCTTGTCGAGCTTTTGCGCCAGCGCTGATCCGCTGCACAGGGCCAGGCCCGCGGCAATGGCCATCATGGCCGAAGTTGAGAACGTCATGCGGTTTGTCTCCTTTGTTGATGCGCTGTTTCTTGCAAGCGAGCGGTACCGCGTCGGGTTTACGACGTCGGCAAGAACGGTTGGCCGAGACAGGCGGGGGCGGAACGGTTGGTCGCCTTGCGGCCTGCTGTAATGGCGACCAGCACCACGATTGTTGCGACGTAGGGCAACGCAGAGAGCAGTTGCGCAGGCACAGGTACGCCCGCGGCCTGGGCGTGGAACTGCAAAATCAAAACGGCACCGAACAGATAGGCGCCAGCCAGCGCCCATACCGGACGCCAAGCGGCAAACACGACAAGCGCAACGGCAATCCAGCCACGGCCCGCCGACATGCCCTCAATCCATTGCGGGGTATAGACCAGCGAAAGATAGCCGCCGGCAAGGCCCGCACAAATGCCGCCAAACAGGATCGCAAACAGGCGGACCTTGCGGACACCATATCCAATGGCGTGCGCGGAATGATGATTATCGCCAACCGCGCGGATCGTCAGGCCGAGGCGCGTTTGAAACAGGATGTACGACACCGCCGCAACCAGTCCGATGGAAAGATAAGCCAGGACGTCGTGTTGAAAGAACAAAGGACCCAGAAACGGAATATCCGCCAGCAGCGGGATCTCGATCGCTTCCAGCCTCAAACCGGGCAGTCCAACGTAACCTTGGCCGACGAGACCGGATAGGCCGATCCCCAAAAGGGTGATCGCAAGGCCGGTTGCGACCTGGTTTGTGGCAAACCCCAGAACAAGCGCTGCGAATATCGCGGAAAGCAAAAGCCCGGCGCCGGCGGCAAACAGCACGCCCAGATAGGCTGAGCCGGTGATCTGTGCGCCGGCGAAACCCGCCGCGGCGCCAAACACCATCATGCCCTCCACACCGAGGTTTAAAACACCGGAACGCTCAACAACCAGTTCGCCGATGGCGGCAAGCAGCAGCGGCGTTGAGGCCGTAATAATCGTGAGCAAAATCGCCTGGAGCATTTCGGGGGTGATCATGATCGCGCCGCCGCCCCCTCGCCGCTTGCTGCGGGCGTCGCGATGGGCTTGTGGGCCGTCGCCAAGCGCAGGCGATATCGAATGAGAATATCGGTTGCGAGCACGAACAACAAAAGCAAGCCCTGAAACACGCGCGTAATCTTGTCAGACACCCCAATTGCGATCTGTGCACCTTCTCCGCCGATGTAGGTGACCGACAAAACAAACCCAGCCACAAGCGCACCAGCCGGGTTCAAACGCGCCAGGAACGCGACAATAATCGCGGTAAAGCCATATCCCGGTGAAATGTCGGTGCGCAGTTGGCCGATCGGTCCGGCCACCTCCATCACCCCGGCAAGTCCGGCCAGGGCGCCCGACAGCGCCATCACAAGCAGGATCGTGCGATTGCGATTGACACCGGCAAAGCGCGCGGCATCTGGCGCAGAGCCGCTCAGGCGAATGCCAAACCCAATGTGCGTGCGTGACATCACGACTGCCAAAGCAACGGCAATCACGACAGCGATGACAATGCCAATATTCAGCCGGTTATCGCCCAGTAATGGCATTGTCGCGAAATCATGGAACTGGCGCGTTTCGGGAAAATTCAGCCCTTGCGGATTGCGCCAGGGCCCACGCACGAGCCAGTCGAGAAACAACTGTGAAATGTAGACGAGCATCAAGCTCACGAGGATTTCGCTCGTCTGAAATCGGACTTTTAAAAATGCCGGGATCAAGGCAAGCGCTGCACCGCCCAATGCACCAGAAAACAACATGAGCGGCAGGATCAGTGGGCCTTGCCAGCCATGGAACACGACGGGCCAGAGTGATCCCGCGATCGCGCCCGCGATGAACTGGCCTTCAGCGCCAATATTCCAGACGTTTGCGGAAAAGCAGATCGCGAGCCCAGCGGCGATCAACGCAAGCGGAACAGCCTTGACCAAGACCTCCTCCAGCGACCAGGCGACGGTCACCGGTTCAACAAAAAAATAGTAGAGCCCGGCTGCCGGGTCCTTGCCGAGAACGACGAAGACAAGTGTTGCCGCAAGCCCCGTTAACAGCAGCGCAAACAGCGGCGACAGCAGCGACATGGTCACCGATCGGGTTGGACGCCGTTCCAAACGCAGAGGCAAGGCAAGATTAAGCGGCATGGACAGGCGCCTCTGACATCCAAATGCCGATCTGTTCCGGGGTCACTTGATCGCGCGGGTAAAACGGCGTGAGTTCGCCGTCGCAAATCACCGCGATGCGGTCGGCAATCTCGTAGATTTCGTCCAAGTCCTGTGAGATCAAAACGATCGCGGTTCCCCGTTCAGCAAGCGCGACAAGTGTCTTGCGAATGTGGGCAGCCGCGCCTGCGTCCACGCCCCATGTTGGTTGATTGACGATAAGAACATCAGGATTCCGATCGACGGCGCGCCCAACGATATATTTCTGAAGGTTGCCGCCTGAGAGGGCGTTGGCGGCAGGGTCGTCTTCGCTGGAGCGCACGTCAAAAGCGCTGCGCACACGATCGCTGATCGCACGCGCTTTGCGCGCATTCAAAAAGCCGTATCGCAACAATTCTGGATCGGTGAGTGCGCGCGTGACGAACACGTTCTCGCTCAAACTCAGGTCAGGCGCGGTGCCGTGGCCAAGGCGTTCTTCGGATATGAACGCCATGCCGTGTTTGCGACGCTGCGTGATACCCTTTTTCCCGATCGGCTCGCCGCACAGCTTGATGGCCGCGGCATTCGGACTGGCGCGTTCGCCGGAAAGTGCGCTGAACAATTCGCTTTGACCGTTGCCAGCAATTCCCGCGATCGCTGCGATTTCCCCGCGACGCAGCTCAAATACGATATTGCGCAACGCTATGCCGAACTGGCTTTCGGCAGGCAGCGACAAGCCGTTGATCGACAAGGCCACATCGGTTGGGGCTGCGGCCTGGCTGGGGCGCGCGGCATGGACCGTTTCGCCGACCATTAAACGGGCCAGTTCAGATTTATCGACTTGGCTTGGAACGCAGTTTGCCACGACCTGCCCGTGCCGCAGGATGGTGGCGTGATGGCAGAGCCGGCGCACTTCATCCAACTTATGGGAAATGTAGATGATTGCGCGTCCTTCGCCGGCCAACGTCCTCAGCATGGCGAATAGATCGTCGGCCTCCTGGGGCGTAAGCACGCTTGTCGGTTCATCGAGAATGATCAGCTCGGGTTTTTGCATGAGGCAGCGGACGATCTCGATGCGCTGGCGTTCGCCTGCGGACAAATCCCCGACGGCGGCGTTGGGGTTGAGGGCAAGGCCATAGTGACGCGAGATCTCAGTCAGTGCGGCGGTGACCGATGCGACGGAGTGATTTTGCGGCATGGCGAGCGCGATATTCTCGGCCACATTCAACGTTTCAAATAGCGCAAAATGCTGGAACACCATGCCGATGCCGAGCGCGCGGGCCTGAGCCGGGCTTGCGATTTGGACCGGGCTGCCGCGCCAGCGGATCGCGCCGCTATCGGGCCGGTGCACGCCAAAGAGCGTCTTGACCAGCGTCGACTTGCCGGCACCGTTTTCGCCAAGCAGAGCATGGATTTCACCCGCCTGTACGGATAGCGAGACGCGATCGTTGGCGACGAACCCGCCGTACGATTTGGTCACGTCGACCATTTCCAGGATCGGCGCGTGCATGGGGCCTATCGCTTCGACTGCTGCTGGTGACATCCAGCCTAGATCCTACTTCGCGGGCTGGACGCCCTTTGCGCAAGTCCTATTGCTGCGTAATTGTGTGGCATTGCCACAAGAATTGCACGTTGAGCGGGCGCGAGCCGTCAATCAGCGGTGTCGCAACGGTCCGGCTCGCCGGCCCGGCTCAAAGTCGCAGAACGCGGCATCGGGAGGGCCCCAAGCGTTTGAACGGCCGGTTACATCTCGGTTACCTGGGGCGATTTGGCGTTCAGGGCCCACGAAACGTGATAACAGCTTTGCGCAAGTGAAAGCGCACCATTTGTTTCCGCCGGCGGTTTCATCCGCGGCCACGCGTCATGCGTTCGATAAGCGAAACGATAGGCTGTGCAGCCGAGGGAGTTTCGCGCCATGTGGCGGTCGTGGCACGCGCGTCTTGATGTGGCTTTTCTGATCGGGTTGCTCGCGTTGAGCGCAGCGATCTGGTTTGGTCGCGCTCAGGTCTCAGCGAAAATGATCGCGCTTATGGGCGCCGATGACGCGTCCAGCCCAGCCGGGCGCAGTGAGCCGCCGCCCGCGCCCGTGATCGTTGCGCGCATTGGCCGTGAAACCGACGCGGAGATCGTTGAAACCGTCGGCACGGCGCGGGCGCGGCGCGCAGTCATGTTGATGCCCAAAGCCGACGGCGAACTCGTGAAACTGACGGTTCAGCCCGGCGCCCGCGTGACAGCAGGCCAACCGCTGTTCAGCGTGGATGACACCCAGGCGCGCTTGGCGGTGAGCAGTGCACGCCAGAAACTTGCCGATGCGCAGCGCACGTTACAGCGCGTCACGTTCCTCAAGCGCCGCAATATCAACTCGCAGGCCTCCGTTGATGATCAGCGCAGCGCGGTGACCCAAGCCGAAGTCGAACTCGCACAGGCGCAGGCCACATTGCGGGATCACACCGTTTCAGCGCCTTTCGACGGAATCGTTGGCATTCCAAAACTGGAAGTCGGTGATCGCGTGGATACGTCCAAGCCGATCCTCTCGGTGGATGACCGGTCCGAACTGATCGTTGAATTCAATGTGCCTGAGCGGTTTTTGCCAAAGATCGCGGTTGGCAGCCCGCTGAGCGTGACAACGCCGGCTTATCGCGATCGCCGGTTTGACGGGACCGTGAGTGCCGTTGACAGCCGGATTGATCCAGAAACGCGGTTCTTCGTTGTGCGCGCGACGGTGCCGAACGCCGACGACGCGCTGCGGCCTGGTATGTCGTTTCGCGTGGCTTTGGCGATCGAAGGAACCGATCGCGCTGCCGTCCCCGAACTCGCGTTGCAGTGGCGCGATGGCACAAGCTTTGTCTGGATCGTTCAAGATGGCAAGGCGCAGCGCGTGGACGTTGCGGTCCTTAAGCGGTTGAGCGATCGCGTGCTTGTCCAGGCGACCGGACTGGAGCCGGGGCAACTTGTCGTTGTGGAAGGTGTGCACCGGCTGCGGCCGGATCGCACGGTGGCGTTTGCAGCGCCGGTACCGCCTCAGCGGGGCGCGGGATCGGGAGCACGCGCCGTTGAACAACCCGACGCTGACGACGGTGGCGGCCCAAGTGCCCGCAAAGCCAATGCGACCTCACGGTCCCAAGCCGATCGTGCCGGCGGATGACGGCGATGGCACGCACGGCGGCAGACCTGGCGTCGCTGAGCGTTCGGCGGCCGTATCTTGCAACCGTTCTGAGCCTGTTGATCATTGTCGCCGGGATCGGTGCGGTGTTCGGCGTGGAAGTACGCGAGTTGCCAGACGTTGACCGGCCGGTGGTTTCGGTGCGGGCCAACTATCCCGGTGGGTCACCTGAGACGATTGACGCGGAAATCACCGCCAAGATCGAAGGCGCGGTCGCGCGCGTTGCCGGCGTCGTGTCTGTGCGCTCGGTGAGCGAGGAAGGCAACTTCCGCGTGCGGATCACGTTTCAGCCCGCGACCGACGTGATATCCGCCGCCAACGACGTGCGCGAAGCCGTTGCCCGCGTCCAGCGCGGTTTGCCCGAGGGGGTGGAAAACCTATCCGTTGTGAAGGCCGATTCGGATGCAAGCCCGATCGTCCAGCTTGCGGTCTCAAGCACACAGCTTGGCCTTGATGACGTGACCGAGCGCGTACGGACCGACATCATCCCGGCACTGACGGCCGTGACGGGTGTCGCTGACGTTCAAGTCTCCGGTGACGGCCAACGCGTTTTGCGTGTTGTCGTTGATCCTTTGAAACTGACTGCGCACAAGTTGTCGATCACCGACGTTGTCAGCGCGCTGGAAAATGCCAGGTACGATCAGCCGGCCGGAAGTTTCCGAGCCGGTGAGCAAACCGTCCTTGTGCGGGCCGATGCCTCAGTGTCAGACCCGCGCGCGGTGGCCGCGATCATGGTGCGTGACCCGGTTCGTCTCGGCGATATCGCGACCGCGCATTTCGGGCCGCAAACGCCAACGAGCATTGCCCGTCTCAACGGTGTGCGCGTGATCACGCTGGGTATCGTGCGACGGGCCGGGTCCAACACGGTCCAGATCGCCGACGACGTGGCCCGCGTTGTCGCGCGGCTCAACCGCCGGCTGCCGGATCTGACGATTGCGACCACTGCGGATGATGCCGTGTTCATCCGCAGCGCGATCAACGAGGTCTTTATCAGCCTCGCTTTGGCAGTGCTGATCGTGATCGGGATCATCGTTCTTTTTCTTGGCCAATTGCGCGCAGCCCTGATCCCGGCTGTCACCATTCCGGTGGCGCTGATCGGCACGATTGCGGTGATCTGGCTGTTTGGCTTCTCCATCAATTTGGTCACGCTCCTTGCGCTCGTTCTGGCAACCGGGCTCGTGGTCGATGACGCCATCGTGGTTCTGGAAAACATCACCCGGCTCAAAGCGGAAGGGACACCGCCACGGGCAGCGGCTGTGATTGGGACGCGGCAGGTCTTTTTCGCGGTCATTGCGACGACGGCGTCGCTTGTTTCGGTGTTTCTGCCGATCTCGTTTCTGCCGTCGACGGCCGGCCGGCTGTTCACCGAATTCGGCGTCGTTCTCTCCGTCGCTGTGTGTATTTCGTCGTTTGTTGCGCTTTCGCTTGTGGCGATGTTGGCCTCGCGGCTCCCTGAGCATGCAGCACATGATCACCGCAACGCGGGCCTGCCTGACACCGTGGCGCCCGGTGGCCGCCGCGAAAGCGCGTTGGCGTGGCTCGGCGGGCGGGCCCAACGCGGCTATGAGATCCTGATCGTGGCGGCCTTGGCGATGCCGCTGACAATGGTCGGTGTCTCGGTGGTCATCGTTTCGCTATCGGCCGTCGCCTATGGCCATTTGGGCGAAGAACTCGTGCCAAAGGCCGACCGTGGTCAGGTGACGATTGGTATGCGCGCGCCAGGCGGCGTCGGCCTCGGGTTCACAGACCGGCAGGTTGAAAAAGTCGAAGCCGTCCTGCAGCCCTATGTCGATCGCGGGGTTGCGACCGGTATCCTGTCGATCACCGGCCAATACGATCCCAACTATGCGGTGGTTCGCGCTCCGCTTGTTGATTGGTCGCAACGCGCGCTGTCTGAGCGGGAGATCGCCCGTGGGGTCAATGTCGGCCTAGCCGAGATCCCGGCCGTTGGTGCTTATGCCTGGACGGGAAACAGCCTGAACTTGCGTGGCGGGAGCGGCGGCGGGGGCTTGAGTTTCGCCATCACCGGCGGATCCTACGAACAGATCGCACAGACCGCACGCACGCTCGTTGAGCGCCTGAAAAGCGACGTGCCCGAGTTGCTGTATCCATCGATTGATTATCGGGCCGCGCAACCGCAGGTCTCGATCCGGATCGATCGCGAACGCGCGGACACGCTGGATGTCTCACTTGATGACATTGCAAAGTCGGTTCGCGCCCTGATCGAGCGGTTCCAGGTTGCCGAGCTGACCATCGATGACCGGCGCGTCCCGATCCTGGTCCAATCGACCAGTGGTGCGGTCAAGTCACCGCGCGACCTGCAAAACGTCACGGTCGCCGCGCGCGATGGCCGGCTCGTGCCGCTATCGCAGTTCGTAAGCTTCAGCGAGGTTGCCGTACCGGACGAATTGCGCCGGCAAGGTCAGCGCCGGGCCGTGCAGGTGTCCGGGCGCCTTGCCGATGGGGCCTCGCTGCGCGCCGTCGTGCGCAAAGTCGAAGCGATTGCCGCAGAAGCCCTGCCCACTGGAATGGGCCTGTTGCTGCTTGGCGAAGCCGCAACGCTCGATGAAACATCCAGCGGGATTGCCGTGACGTTCGCGGTCGCCTTCGTTGTTGTCTTCCTGGTGTTGATTGCGCAGTTTGAGAGCCTCACCAGCGCGTTGGTGGTGCTGCTGACGGTCCCGCTTGGGGTTTGCGCGGCGATCTTTGCGTTGTTGCTGACGGGAACGACTTTGAACATTTTCAGTCAGATCGGCGTCCTCATGCTGATTGGGATCATGGCCAAAAACGCGATCCTGATGGTTGAGTTCGCAGATCAATTGCGCGATGGCGGGGCAAGCGTGCCGGACGCCGCCCGCAAAGCATCGCTGATCCGTTTGCGGCCGATTATGATGACGATGTTGTCGACCGTGCTTGCCGGTTTGCCATTGATCATCAGTGGCGGTGCCGGGGCGGAGGCACGCGCGTCAATCGGTTGGGTCGTTTTCGGCGGCCTTGGCGTTGCGGCCCTATTCACGCTGTTTCTCACGCCGGCGCTATATGTGCTGATTGCCTGGTGGTCGCCGCCGCGGGCTGCGGAAGCGTCAAGGGTCACGCGCGAACTGGCACAGGCCGACGCGCTTTAAGGCCTGTCTCAAACGGGCGAAATGAAACCAACAGGCTTGAGGGGCGCACGCCATGAAGATTTACGTCGATGCGGATGCGTGCCCGGTCAAAGACGAGATCGTGCGCGTTGGCGAACGTCACGGCCTGGCGATGGTGTTTGTCTCAAACCAGCTCGGCCGCCTGCCGCGCAGTACTCTGATTGAGCGCATGATTGTTGCAGATGGCCCCGATGTGGCTGACGACTGGATTGCAGAACGTATCGGCCCGGATGATATCTGCGTGACGCAGGACATCCCGCTTGCCAAGCGGTGTCTCGATGCAGGGGCACAAGCGGTGGGACCAAGCGGCCGCGCCTACGATGCAAGCAACATTGGGATGGCCATGGCCGTCCGCGAGATCCGCCAGTATCAGCGCGAGATTGGGGACGGCGGCAGCTATAACGCGCCGTTTCGCCGCGAAGACCGCTCGCGGTTTTTACAAGCCCTGGAAAACGCGGTGCAAGCCGGCTTGCGGCGACGCAAATAAGTCAAGCCACGGCTTGGCCGTGCATGCAGTCTTGGTTTAGCTGAACAGTCGTGGGCAGCCTTTAGGCTGCACCATCCGCACCGGTCATTCGAACTGGAGAGTGTACGCCGATGTCTGCGCCCGACTTCGACCGCAAAATCAAAATCGCGCCTTCAATCCTGTCGGCCGACTTTGCGAACTTCGGCAAGGAATGCGAAGCGATTGAAGAGCAAGGCTGTGATTGGGTGCACGTCGATGTGATGGACGGTCATTTCGTGCCCAACATCACGTTCGGCCCGCAAATGTGTCGCGCGATCCGTCCGCATGTCAAAACGGTCATGGACGTACACCTGATGATTGCGCCGGTTGACGCTTACATCGCGGCGTTTGCCGAAGCTGGCGCCGATATCATCACCGCCCACGTGGAAGCGGGCCCGCATTTGGACAGGACATTGCAGGCCATTCGCGCGGCTGGCGTAAAGGCCGGTGTGGCTTTGAATCCGGCCACACCGGCTGAAGCAATCGCCTTTGTCCTCGACCGGATCGATCTTGTTTGCGTGATGACCGTGAATCCCGGTTTCGGTGGGCAAAGCTTTATCGAAGCTATGGTGCCAAAGGTCCGTCAATTGCGCGATATGATCGGCGACCGCCCCATCCATATTGAGATCGACGGTGGTGTGACGCCCCACACCGCGCCACGCGTTGCCGCTGCGGGCGCTGACGTGCTTGTTGCGGGTTCGGCCGTTTTCAAAGGTGGCTCAGTCGATCACCCGCAAGTCTACGGCGAGAACATCAGCGCGATCCGCGCAGCGGCCAACGCGGCCATGGCGTGACCTCATCTGACGCGCCCATCGCCAGTGCGACCTGAGATCGGTTAGGGCAATTCCGGTTTCTGCGGAATTGCTGAGGGTCGCGACGGCGGCCCCGGCGCTTATGGGTCACCGCAACTGGGGCCTGAGCGCAGCACGGAATAGCCGCGCGTGAAAACAGCTTGGACTGTGCTCGACCTACAGCGTGTCGCATGAAATGCGCCTCGCTTGAGCTCTGTTGCGCTCACGGGCCTTTGGCCCTCCGCGGGGGGCGGGCCGTTTTCGTGTCGATGTTTCGAACACGAACAT
>CAZOGY010000010.1:44592-49197 GCA_964579305.1 uncultured Hyphomicrobiaceae bacterium | reverse complement strand
GGCCCGGGCCGCTTTGCGGCCTTGGGGCGTGCATCCGATTGGATGCGACATGCATGAGCAGGCCGTTGACGCGAGACACGCATTGAACGCGTTCGGTCTGCCCGGGGCATCCGCATTGCCCCGGGCTTTTTTTTGGGTGATGGGATCTTGCATGGCGATACGTCGGAAAGGTCTCTTGGTGGGGCTGCCGATCCGTTGATCGGGGCGCGTTTGCGCATGTGGTTCGCGACAGGTCGCGCAGCATCCTTGTGCGCATCTGGTCGGCGCACTAAACCGGCCTTACGTATTCGCAAACACGTATATCTATCGCTCAAACCTGGAGGTCGTTCGTGGCGACGGAATTCACACCCATCGCGTCGCTTGCCGGCGGCGTATTGATCGGCCTGGCCGCTGTTCTGCTGATGCTGTTTCACGGACGCATCGCAGGCGCGACCGGCATCCTGACCGGCGTGATCACCGCCCCTGACAGAGGCTGGCGTGTTGCCATGCTGGCAGGAATGATTGCGGCCCCCGCGGTTATGCTCATAGCCACTGGTGCAATGCCGCAGATCGAAGTTCCTGTTTCGACGCTGGCACTTGTTGTGGGCGGCTTTATCGTCGGCATTGGCGTGACCTTCGGCGCTGGATGCACTTCGGGCCATGGCGTCTGCGGTAACGCACGGCTTTCGCCACGCTCAATGGTCGCGACGCTCACGTTCATGTTGACGACCGGCATCACGGTTTTCGTCGTTCGCCATGTGATTGGAGGTTGAGCGCGATGCGGATCTTTCTCGGTTTTCTTTGCGGACTGCTGTTTGGCACGGGGATCATGATTTCGGGCATGGCGAGCCCAGCCAAGGTGCTCAACTTCTTCGACATTGCCGGCACCTGGGACCCCAGCTTGATCTTCGTGATGGGGGGCGCGCTGGTGACCACGTTTGTTGGATACCAGCTCGTTCTCGGCCGCGCGTCACCACTGTTTGATAGCCGGTTCCATCTGCCAACCGTCACGGCGGTGGATCTGCCATTGGTCGCCGGCTCGGCGATTTTCGGCATCGGCTGGGGACTGTCCGGCTTCTGCCCCGGAGGGGCGCTGCCAGCCATTGGCACGTTGCGCAGCGAAGTCCTGGTTTTCGTAGCTGCGTTGATTGCCGGGATCGTCGCTGCGCGATTCTTGCGGACGCTGACACGGCCGGGCGGCGGTCCCGCCTCTGCCGGCGCAGGGCAGGCCAGCGCGCGCTGACGTCGGCGCGCGCTATTTCGCGCCAGGCTGTCATCGCGGCGGCGCGGCGCGTAACTTTTATTATCGTTGCACTTGCGGTGACGAGGCCGCCTTGCTGCCACGGGCAAGTGGAAGCACGGCGATCGCAGCAAATGTGGCGATTGCCAAGATCCACCAGGCCTCGTTGATGGCTTCGACGAGGCCGGCGCGCTCTAGCAGCGGCCGCGCCAATGCGACATCGCTTGGATTGAGTGGAACACCAGGGGGCGGCATCACGGCGGTAGGAATACCGACCTGTTCGATCGCGTCTGGATCGCGCGATGCCAATCGCCGACCAAGCGCCTCGGCATGGATTGGTCCGCGTTGCCAAAGGATTGTGTCGACCATGGCGATACCTATGGCGCCGCCGATATTGCGCAAGACGTTGAACAGCGCACTGCCATCGGGGATTTGGCGTTCAGACAAGTGATCAAGCGCAAGGCGGGTCGGCGGGATCAGACAGAGCATGATGCCGATGCCGCGTACGACCTGTGGCCAAAACATTTCGTCATAGTCAGTTTGCCGCGTCTGACCTGCACTCATCAGCAGGCCGCCACCGAAAAGCAGAAGGCCCGCAAGTGTCAGAATGCGGGCATCAACCCGCAATTCCAATTGCACGACCAACGGCGCAACGCACAACTGCGCTATTCCGGTGACGATTATAATCAGCCCGATTTCGAGCGGGTCGTGCAGTCTGACCAACCCAAGAAAGACAACCATCAGATAGATCGAAGCAAACAAACCAGCGCCAAACACGAAACTGATGATACAGGCGGCGGCTGTATTTGGAGTGCGCAATAGCCGCAAATCCAGAAATGGCTCATGCGAGAGCAACGAGCGCGCTGCGAATATCACAGCGCCAAGCAGGAAAGCGCTGAACAGCAAACCTGTCGGCGGCGAAAGCCAACCCGCCTTGGGCGCCTCCTTTAAACCGATCTCAAGTGCAGCAAGCGACACCACAAGCCCGATAAGCGCAACGCGATCGAGGCTGCGAAAAACGGTGAGATCACCTGGCCCCCGCGGCAACAGCGCCCAGCCGACCACGAGGCTCACGGCCCCAGGACCGACATTGATCAAAAACAGCCATGGCCAATCGTAAGTCTGTGTTATGTAACCGCCAACCGTGGGCCCAAGCGTCGGCGCTAGTACCGCAAGCCCGCCTGCAATCGTTGTGGCGAGGCCTTGCTCGCTTTCGTTGAATAACAAAAATACGCTGGTGAAGACCAAAGGAATCAGGCAGCCGCCGGCGAAGCCTTGGACTATCCGTGCCGCAATGAGGGGCCAAAACCCATCGGCAAAGGCGCAAGCGATTGACGCGAGCGTGAAGACCGTCAGCGCTATGAGAAACAATCCGCGTATTGAAAAGGCGCGCGTGAAAATGCCGGTCAGGGCAATCGCAATGACCTCTGCGATCAAGTAACTGGTCTGGACCCAGCTCATATCCTGCGGTGGGATATTCAAGGCTTTGCGGATTGCAGGCAGTGCCGTCACGACGATCTGGATATCCAGGATTGCCATGAACATGCCGGTGCACATGGCTAGGAAACCGAGCCAAGTCCTGAGCCGCGTCCGACGAGAGCCGTTTTCGGCGATTTCGTATTGGCGGGTTTCTCTTTCAAGGCTGGGGGATGTCACGGATTGCGCGCCCGCATTACCGGCTCGCCACCCTTTCGCGTTTTTTCAGCGTCACTCAAGGCGGCTTCTTCGTGGCGGATCCGAATGACAAGCAAGATGGCATTTGCGATTGAAAAAGCGATGGCAAACCAATAGAGCCCGAAAGCAACGGGTAAAACAGCGATTTCCGCACAAACAATCATGTAGTTTGGATGATTGAAAAAACGGAATGGACCGCTGCGCACCCGCGCTTCGCCGGGAACCGTAATGATCCGCGTGGTCCAACGCTCGCCCAATGTGGTCAAGACCCATATACGCAGGGCTTGCAGGACGAAGAACACCGCAAGCAAGGCGAGGTTCGCCACGATCGGCTGGGTCCAGGCGGCATACCAAATCCCGATGAGCCAAAGCGCGTGCAACACCACGATGGCGGGATAGTGCCCCGGTGCGTGCTCTGTGGCGCCGCGCGCCAAAAGGCGGGCTGTATTGCGTCGCGCGATCCAGAGTTCGCCGAGCCGCTGGACCGTGACAAAGGCAAGAACCGCAAGCGCGATGGTCATGATTGGCACCCCACTGGAATGGCCGCGGCGGTGAAACCTGGACCGAGCGCCGTCAGAACGGAAACGCCAGATCCGCGATTGGCAAGCTCTCTTTCCAAAACGAACAGGGCCGTCGGCGCAGACATGTTTCCAAACTCAAACAAAACTTCGCGCTCGATCTGCAATGCGCCGTCGCCCAACGAAAGGGCCGCTTCGATGGCCTGCAAGACTTTGGTTCCGCCGGGATGAAACGACAAACGCACGATGTCTTCGCGCGGGAGGTCCCAACCGTCGAGAAACGTTGTGACAGCGCCGTGCAGATGACGCCGTGCAAAGGGCGGGATTGCGCGGTCGAAAATCACCTCAAAGCCTTGCGGATCAACAGCCCAGCCCATGATCCCGATGGTCTCGGGCCAGGTATGTTGTGCGCCACGTCCGACGGTCACGCGTCCTTCACACGGGCTGGAGCTCAGAACGCATGCCGCCGCGCCATCCGCAAATAGCGCCGTCGCAACGATGTTTGCCTTGGTCGGTTTATCGAGGCGAAACGCCAGCGAGCACAGTTCGACCGCGACCAGCAGGACGTTGCTGTCGGCCTGTGCTGCCGCCAATCGCTCGGCAACGGCCAGGCCTGCAACGCCGCCGGCGCAGCCCATGCCAAATACGGGAATTCGGAGAACGTTGTGGCGAAAACCCATTGCGCCCAGCGCGCGCGCCTCTAACGAGGGGGTTGCGATGCCGGTCGAGCTGACGGTCACGATTGCGTCGATGTCACACGCCCGCAGCCCGGCTTCATCGAGCGCGCGGCGGGCCGCCTGGCAAAACAGGGATTGCGCTGCGTCCAGATAGACCTCTGTACGTTCAGTCCAGCCGCGCTCTTCAAGGTACCATTCAACCGGCATCACGATATGGCGCTTGGCGATCCCAGCGTTCGTGAACACCGGCCGCAACCGGTCAAACTCAGCAAACCGTGGCGCGAATACACGCTCTGCAATCGCGGCAGCGTCAGCTTGGGCAATACGATGATCGGGGACAGCCGTCGCGAGACTGCGGAGCGTCGTAGCTGTCGGTGATTGCATGGTGTCCCCCCGCGCCGGTCGCGTGCCCTTATGAACGCGGCACCTGGCAAACCAGCTCAGTCAATTCCTGGTGACACGGCCGTTTCTGCGCGACTGTCACCAAAGGAACAGGCACCAACGGAACAGGCACCAA
>CAZOGY010000010.1:21376-44492 GCA_964579305.1 uncultured Hyphomicrobiaceae bacterium | reverse complement strand
CGATCGGGAGCGCTGGCGTGCGGCGCTGGTGTTCCGTTCCAGACGATTTGCCGCCAACCGACTGAGGGTTCAGCGCAAATGTCTGGAAATTAAGAAACACGCGCAAGCTTATGTTTCTATTGCTTCTTTTCTTGCTATTATTTTCGGTGTTTGCTCGCTGGCCTCGGCGCAACTGGGAGGCAAACGTCAATGACGCAACACGAGCGCCTGCCACATGTTACCGCCCGATACATGCCAGCAAACAAACGTAACAAAATGCCGTGTTCCAGAAAAACGCCCGCAAACGCCGGCGCCTAGTGTCCAACCACGCGCTGCGCGGAACGCACCGCTTAGTCCGGCGCGCGCAGCGCGCACCATCACATTTCAGAAACAGGAACACCATCGATGACAAGAATTAACCGCCGCATTTCCGTCTTGACGCTCGGCCTTTGCGCAGTCGCCGCCGCGCTGCCGGCCGTGGCGATGGACCCGTCGCGGGCGCAGGCCAGGGCCAATTTTGTAAAGGCGGACATCAATCAAGATCGCCATCTCGATTATGCTGAATTTAAAATTTTCATCAATCTCAATGCGGATCACAATATTGGCCGCGCTAGCATGATCCGGCGTTTCAATGCCCATGATCGTGCATTTTTGCGCGTCGATCTCGACCGCGATGGCCGGATTTCGCCTGCCGAACTGTCAGAGGCGTCGAACCGATAAACCGGTCCCATTCTGTCGCCTGACTTGGCGATATCAGCATTCGCGAATTCGGGGCCCGTGATCGGTGCCCCGGTTCTCCTGACACGTGAGAGTGGGGGCATTCTACGATGACACACCATCACCCTGACAATGCGCCTGAAATCACCCATAGCTTGCAACGCCGAAGCCAAATTGTTGTCCTCCGGCGCGTTGCCCAACTTTTCCTGCCACTGGGCCTCATTGCGATGGGTTGTGGCGTATTTGCTTATCTCAAGATGACGACACCACAACCAGTCGTGATGGCACCTCAAATTCAGAGCCTTAATGTTCAAACAATACCGGTTCATTTTCAGCGTTATCAACCGACCCTGACACTCTACGGAACGACCGTTGCAGGTCGCCAGGTTGCATTGCGCGCCTTAGTTGCTGGCCCGGTGAAATCCACGCACCCTCAATTAAGCAACGGTGGCGTGACAAACGCCGGCACCACACTGCTCCAAGTGGATCCCTTCGAATATGAAAATGAATTACAAGAGGTGCGGGCTCAATTAAAAGAAGCGCGCGCCAAGTTAGCTGAGATTTCTGCCTCCATGAAGGTGGAGCAGGGGAACCTGGCGTCGGCCCAGCAACAACTCCGTCTTGCGAAAACGGACCTTAGTCGTGCCGAAACGCTTTCCAAACGTGGCTCGCTTGCGCAAAGCGTCGTGGATACGCGCCGGCTGACAACTCTGCAGCGCGCGCAATCGGTTGAGCAATCCCGAAATACATTGGATGTGTGGCAGGCCCGTCATGACCAGCAGCTTGCATTTATTGAGCGATTGCAAACCAATTTGGCCCGCGCCGCGCAAAAACTCCGAGATACCACCCTCAAATCGCCGTTCGACGCTTACGTGACTGACGTAAACGCTCAGGCGGGTCGTATGCTCAGCGTTAGTGATCCCGTCGCGACCTTAATCGATCGAGACCGTATCGAGGTGCTTTTTGCATTCACGCATGCCCAGTTTGCGCGCCTTGCCACCTCGCAAAGTGGTCTTATCGGCCGCAGTGTCGAGGTTGTCTGGGATGTGGGGCGCCGCACTGTCCATTATGCCGCAACTATTCGACGTATCGACGCAAGCGCTGAGCCAGATAGCGGGAGCATACAGGTCTTTGCGCGCATTGAAACACCATCAAAACCGCTTGCCATCCGAGCAGGACTTTTTGTCGAAATTCGAATGCCAGATGTGACTGTGCACCGGGCTTTCAAAGTTCCTGCCGACGTAATTTACAATGGAGACGCCGTGTACGTTGTCAGAGAACGGCGTCTTTCAAAGCGAGCCGTTGAGATACTTGGGACAACCGGCGACTCGTTTCTCATTACCGGCGACTTGATCGATGGCGAGGAGGTTCTGGTCACCCGATTGACGCGGCCCGACAGCAAAATGGACATCCATGTTCTCCCACGCAAGGACGCATGACATGGCGCAAAACTTACGATACTTTTTGCGTCGGGCCAGAGCGGAAACACCGCGCGGCACGTCATCGCCGGTATCCGGGACGATCATTTCGGCTTTCTCGCGCCATCCGACGGCCGCCAACCTGATCATGCTTTTGATGGTTCTTGTTGGCTTGATTGGTCTGACAAAACTCAATCGTCAGATTTTTCCCGACTTTGAGGTTCCTTTTATCACCGTCAGTGTTAATTGGCCCGGAGCAAGCGCTGAGGACCTTGCGACCGCCGTACTCGATATTATCGAGCCTGAGGTGCGGTTTATCGACCAGGTTGAAAATGTCCGGTCGCAAGCGAGAGACGGAACTGCCTCAATCACACTTGAATTCGCGCCGACTGCCAACATGCAAAAGGCTCACGCCGACGTCGAACAGGCGGTGTCCACCCTCACCACGTTGCCAAAAGGGGCAGAAGCGCCGATAGTTATCAGGGCTGCTATTTTTGAGCCCGTCGCGCGGATTGCGTTAAGCGGGTCGATTTCCGAGCGCGCGCTGAAAACCCACGCGACGACATTGCGCGATGCTCTCGTTTCGGCGGGAATTGAGAAGGTCGACTTGCGTGGTTCGCGTCGCGAGGAAATACACGTCACCGTTCATGAACGGGAGATGCGGCGATACGGCGTTGGCCTTGACGACATCGCACAAAAAGTCGCTGATAATATCGATGCGCTGCCCTCAGGCGATCTGGCCGGCGATAACGAAGCTCAGATCAAATCTGGAATTGACCGCAGGACTTCTCGCGGTGTTTCCGATATACCAATCAAATCGGATAACAGGGGTCAGAAGATCTCATTGGGCGAGATCGCACGCGTCGAAACGCGATTTTCAAACGATGATCCCGTGGGGCTTCAGGGCGGAAAACGCGCGATTGAATTGATCGTCAAACGGTCGCCGACAGCAGACACGCTGAAGACGATGGCGATTGCGCAAAGGGTTGTCGATGAGACGAGGACGACATGGCCCGATTCTGTGTCTGTCAGTCTTTACGATATGACCGGACAATACGTTGAGCAACGCCTCAGCCTTCTGTTTTGGAACGGCATTGAAGGGCTCGGTCTCGTTTTGCTTGCGCTGTTTGCCTTTCTGAATGTGCGCATTGCGTTTTGGACGGCGGCTGGCATTCCGATCGCGGTGATTGCGACACTCGGCGTGATGTGGGCCACGGGGCAAAGCCTGAACATGATTTCTATGTTCGCACTCATCATGATGATTGGGATCATTGTCGATGACGCGATTGTTGTTGGCGAACACACCGCAACCTTGGAAGAGCAGGGAATGACGCGCGCGGCGGCGGCGGAAGCCGGGGCGAAGCGCATGTTTGCACCGGTGACGGCTGCGATCCTGACGACGGCGGCTTCATTTTTCCCGATTTTCTTTTTTGGGGATCGGATCGGCGACATCATGCGGGCAATCCCGCTTGTTGTCTTGGCCGCGCTTCTGGCAAGCATGGTCGAATGTTTCTTGATTATGCCAGCGCATTTACGCCATGGATCGCAGCGCAACGGACGGCCACACGTCATCCGTCGTATCGTTGATCATTGGCTCACGGCGTTTCAACGCACGATTTTTCGTCCGGTGGTTCGTGTTGCCTACCGTTGGCGATATGCGTTTATCGGGCTGATGGCGGCGGCACTGATGACTGCATTTGGGGCCGTGTTGAGCGAACGGGTGCGGTTTGTGTTCTTTCCACAGCTTGAGGCGGAGAATATTTCAGCGTCCATCTATTTCACGCCAGGGCTGCCGCGCGATCAGCAGATGGCGGCCGTGACGGCGATTGAGGCGGCCCTTTATCGAGCTGAAACTCAGCTCCGGCCCGGTCAGCATACGAGCGCCGCTCGCGAAAACGCGGATCGCCATCAACAACCACTGGTGACGGCGTCATTTGGCATCGTTGGCCAAATGGGCCGGCGCGCGGACGACAGTTATGGCGAGGTCACAGCGCAACTTTCCGCAAGCGAGGCACGGCGGGTGCGGACACGCGAAATCCTGGATGCTTGGCGGCGACACCTCCCACCGATTGCCGGCGTGGAGCGCGTGGTGATATCTGGCCGGCGCAGCGGCCCGCCCGGCCGCGATATCGATGTCCGTCTACAAAATGCGCCAACTGCCGTTTTGAAACGCGCGGCAGAGGACCTGAAAAAGCAATTGGCGCGTTTGCATGGGGTGAGCGCAATTGAGGATGATTTACCTTATGGCAAGCGTGCGTTTGTGCTGGAGTTGACGCCGCGTGGAACAGCCCTCGGCTTTACAACCGCGTCTATTGGCCAGCAAATCCGGAATGCTTTTGAAGGTGCGATCGCGACGCAATTTGCGCGGGACGGCGAGGAAATTACCGTTCGCGTATTGCGTGAACAGGAATTGCGCGGTTTGGCGGCGCTCTATCGCATGACGGTGCGGACTGCGACGGGCGCGCGCATCGCCCTGAGCGAAGCGGTGAAGATCACTGAGCAGCAGACGTTTTCAAAAATTCAACGCCGCGATGGGGTAACAACTGTTTCCGTGCAAGCCAATATCGACGACCGCATTTCGACGACCGGCAAGATTATCCAACAGCTGGAGCGTGATATTATGCCGGAGATTGCTGCGCGATATCAACTCACTTATACCTATGCCGGTCGGGCTGACGAAATCAACGCAGCGCTTCGAGACTTGCGGGATGGCGCGATTCTCGCGATTGCGCTTATTTATGTTATTTTGGCTGGGTTGTTTGGGAGTTATGTCCGACCGTTCGCGGTCATGGCAATCGTTCCGTTTGGTTTTGTTGGCGCCGTGGTGGGGCACGCGATCATGGGTGTTGACATGACGATGCCGTCACTGATCGGGCTGCTGGGCTTGAGCGGGATTTTGGTCAACGATTCCATCGTCCTGGTCAGCCGGCTCATCGAGCGCATTGACGCGGGCGACGGGCTTGAAGACGCAGCCGTCGGGGCCGCTTGCGATCGCCTCCGCGCCGTTTTTTTGACATCGGTTACGACAATTGGCGGACTGACACCCCTTATGTTTGAAACGAACCTGCAGGCCCAGTTTCTGATACCGCTTGCAATAACGCTTGTCTTTGGACTGGCAATGGCAACGGTAATCGTCTTGATACTGGTTCCATGTTTTATTGGTGTCGTTTCTGACGTCTCGCACTGGGCCGAGCGGATCGCAGCGCTTTATGCGCCACAACGCCCACAAAGTGTCAAATTCCCGCCCGGTGCGTGAAGCGTGGCGGGCGCGTTTGCGTATGGGAACGAAACGCGCGCTGTATTTTTTTTAGAAGGCACGTCATGCAAGCTGCCCGGCGAAACGGCGCTCGGCATCGGCCAATTGCTGATCGGTCAATTGGCTGTCGGTAATGCGCGGTTTAGAAATCCAGGCGATCAGGACGTACAGCGCTGGCGTCAGGAAGAGCGTGAATACGGCAGCAAGCCCGAGGCCGCCGAAGATGACCCAGCCGATTGCGGCGCGCGCCTCCGCGCCGGCCCCTGAGCCAAGGATCAAGGGCAAACCGGCCAGCACCGTTGAAAGCATCGTCATCATAATCGGGCGCAAACGCACGGTTGACGCCTCTCGCGCGGCGTCGATGACCGAGCGCCCCTGCTCGCGCAATTGGTCGGCGAATTCGACCATCAAAATGGCATTCTTGGCCATAATGCCGATCAGCATCAGAACGCCGATCTGGCTATAGATATTGATTGATGTGCCGGTCAGGCCGAGCGCAAAGATGGCAGCGCAAATACCAAACGGCACGGTAATCAAGACGACGAGCGCACTGGCGATGTTTTCAAATTGTGCGACGAGAACCAGGAAAACAATCACGAAGGCCACGAGATACGTCAGCCCGACGCCCGATGATGTCTCGTTCAGGGCCGCTGCTTCATCCAGCAACAGGAGGCCGATGCCTGGCGGGAGTTCGCTGTCTGCCATGCGTTGTATTGCGTTGACCGCATCGCGAAGGCTGACGCCTTCGGCGGTGTCACCGAAGATCTCAACGGCGCGCCGCTGGCCGTGTCGGTCGAGTTCGCCGGCCACTGCGCGTTCGCTTAATTCGATGACCTGCGACAGCGGAATCATTCGCCCGCCAGACGCTGAGACGTACAGGTTTTGCAGATCCGCGGGATCGCGGATAGCGCCATTGATGGGTTGCACGATAATCGGGATCTGCTGGTCGCCCACCGACATTTCGGCCACTTCGTCCTGGTCGACCAAAGCGCGGACGGTGGCCTGCAGACTGTCGAGATCGATGCCAAGGTCACTTGCGCGCTGGCGGTCAATGTTCAATGAAATCTGCGGTTGCGTTGCGCGGAATTCCACGCGCAGGTTTTCAACTTCGGGGACTGCACGTTCCATTTTGCGCACGAGCGCACGGGCGGCGGCGGCGATCCTGTCATAGTCCGTGCCAGTCAACGCAAAGCGGATACCGCCGTCGGCATTGCGCAAATTGAGGCTGTTTCCGCGGCGCATCCGGGCACGGGCGCCAGGAACTTTTTCCAACTCGCGATTGATGCGCCGGGCGATCTCGCCTTCGGACATGGTCCGCTGCGACCAGTCGGCGAGTGGTGCCGTTACGCCGCCGCGGTTGGGGTCGTATCGCCCCGTGATCGACAGCATGCTTGTCGCTATGCCGCGCTCAACGAAGGGCTTGATGATGTTTTCGACTTTTTCGACCTGGCGGTCGGTGTAGTCGAGACCCACCCCATCCGGGCCGGTCAGGCGCACGGAAATGACGCCGCGGTCTTCTTGGGGGACGAGTTCTTCATCCAGGGTTTGGTAGACGATCGCCGCGCCAGCGACCGCAAAAAGGCAGACACCTGCTGCGATCAACGGCGCAACGAGCACGGCGCCGACAAGCCCTCGATAAACGCGGGCCATGGCTGCGCCGATGTGGTCAAAAAGGCTGCGTCGCACCGGGCCGTCGCCCGTCTCCGATGACGGGCTTGAGATGCGCGAGCCGATCATGGGCACGAGCGTCAAAGCCACGAACGAGGAAATGCAGACGCAAATTGCCAGCACGACGCCGAATTCCGCAAACAGACGCCCCGCCGTTGACGGCAGGAATGAAATTGGCAGCAGCACCGACACGAGTGTTGCGGTTGTCGCGATGACGGCGAAGAACACCTGCCTGGCGCCGAGAACCGCAGCAGCGCGCGCCTGTATTCCCTGCGATTTCAGACGTTCGATGTTCTCCAGAACGACGATGGCATCATCGACGACAAGCCCCGTTGCGAGCACCAGCGCCAGCAAGGTGACGAGATTGATTGAGAACCCGAGCATCCAGATGGCGGCGACGGTTCCGATCAATGCGACCGGGATCGTGACCGCGGGAATGAGTGCGGCCATGAACCGCTGCAAGAACAAAGCGATGACCGCAATGACGATCAGGACGGCTAGAGCGAGACTGACGAGCACCTCGGTGATCGCGCTTTTGATGAAAACGGCGTCGTCGGACGTCGTCGTGATCTGCAGATCATTGAACCTGCGGTTGAGGCGCGTGGCGGCGGCCTGGATCCCATCGGAAATCGAGACCGTGTTGGATTGCGCCCGGCGGATGACGCCGAGCGTGATGACGCTTTGGCCATTGAGGCGCACGACACTTTCCGGGTCATCGGGACCGAAGAATGCGCTTGCTACATTGCCGATGCGCACATCATCGCGAATGAGCAGCGCCTCGATGGCGGCGGGATCGGCAACGGAAGCGTCGGCGCGAACAATGACTTCTTGTTCGTTGGACTTGAAACTGCCGGCGGCAATGTCCAACCGCGCGGTTTCCAACACACGCACGACGTCGCCGATGGACAGCTTGAAGTTTGCGAGCCGGATCGGGTCAACGACGACCCGCAACACGCGCTCTCGCTCTCCGAAAATGCTGACATCGGCCACGCCGGCGACGGCCGTCAATTCGGGTATGACCTCATCGTTGACCCGCCGCGTCAGCTCTTCGATCGATAACGAGCGACTGGTGACGGCCAGGTCGATGATTGCGCGCGCGTCAGTGTCTGCCTTGATCACGAAAAGATCTTCGACACTGGACGGCAATTGGCGCTGGACGCGATTCACGGCCTCGCGCACATCGTTGGCCGCAGAAATCAGGTCTGTCCCTGGGCGGAACACGGCGCGCAGCCGAAAGTTACCTTCCTCGCTGGATGAGCGCACCTCAATCACGCCATTTACGCGCGCGACCGCAGCCTCAACCTTGCTGGTGAGCTGCGCATCGACGGTTTCGGGCGAGGCGCCAGGCAAGTTGGCGCGCACCGTCACGATCGGCCGATCGACGTCTGGCAACTCGCGGACTTCGACGCCGAAAATGGCCGAGATCCCAGCGATGATAATCAACAGGTTGAGCACAGCAGCCAGATAAGGACGGCGCACGCTTATGCCGGGCAGATCGTTCTGTGGCTGGCTTGGTGTTGCGGATGTGGTCATGGTCGCGGCCCACCGGTGCTGCGGCGCGGCTGTCGCAATGAAGCGTCGCGGCGCGGTCGTTGCCTTGCAGTGCCCTTGTCTGCCGCGGTCTCGAAACTGACGGCACGGTCCGGGCGCAAGCGTTGGACGCCTTCGATCACCACGAGGTCACCGGCTTCAACCGGTCCTGAAACGAGCACCATCTGGTCGACCCGGCGTATGGCGCGCACATCGGTCCGCTTGGCTACGCGGTCCTTCACAAGCCAGATATAGCTGTCGCCGCCACGCCACTGCAGGGCGAGTTCGGGCACAGCGGCATAGGTGTCGCCGCGGAATGTCGCGTTGACGGAAAAAGACATACCAGCGCGCAACGCGTCATCCGTGTTGGGGACGGCCGCACGCACGCGCACGGTCCGGTTCTCGGCATTGAGCCGGCTATCAATCTCGGCGATCTCTCCATCGAACGTGCGTTGCGGATAGCTCGGTGTGGTGACTTCGACAGCGCCGCCAACCTTCAGCCGGGAGAGGAAACGTTCCGGCACGTCGAACTCGATCTCGATCACGGAGCGATCATCCAGCGTCAGGATCGGGGTTGATGCGGTGACCCGATCGCCCACTTCGGCCTGGGCGATGCCAACCACACCGTCAAAGGGCGCCACCACGGAGAGATCGTTCAGGGTCTTTTGTGCCTTGCGGACTTCGAGTTGGGCCTGCGCGACGGCGCTATCGGCATCTTCGGTGCGCGCTGCAGAATTGACGCGGCGGGAGGCGAGATAGTTCGTGCGGTCCTGCAAGCGTTGTGCGTCCGCAAGCTTCTTGCGCGCGATCTCAAGTTCCAACGCAGCCTGGGTGTTGTCGATCTCAACGAGGACCGTTCCAGCGGTGACCCGTGTGCCCGCGCGCGCTGGAAGCTTGGTGATGCGGCCGTCAGCCAATGTGGTCACCGTCACCGCGCGCTTGGCACGGCCGGTGCCGATGACGGTTAGCGTTTCCACATTTTGGCGGCGGGTGACTTCAGCCACGATGACGGGGATCGCGTCATCGCCACTGCCCCGCCCGCGTCCACGGCGAGACGTGCCTTCTTCGCCACCGCTATCGCGCAATGCCGCGAAGGCCTTGCTGACCTGTTCGCGTTGGACCCAAACGCCGACGCTTCCAGCGAGCAGGGCGGCAAATACGACGATTTGCAAACTCATCGGCCACTGGCGCATTACCCCGTCCTTTCATCTCGGCGACCGGCATGATTGCCGCACGCACGATGATGTTACGCACGCGATATTCGGCAGCCGCGATGAACACGAACTGACGCGGCCACCAACGTGTAACGCTAAGGACAACGAAATCCGTCGCCGAAAGTATCACTTTCGCGCGAAACTCGATCTCGGACAGGCGGAGCGACGCCGGGCTCGGCGTTGGTTCAGTTCAGTTTCGACGCCAGTCGGTGAAACAGCGACAGCGCCAGAATGCCACCGCACGCCCAGATGATGAGGCTGAAATCTTCCGCCCATGTGCCGCGCAGCCACCAGCTTACCATGCTTCCATAGGGCGAAAGCAGCTTCAGACCAAAAAGGCCGTCGGAGCTCCAAGGGGCTTGCCAGATCCAAAACCGGGACAGGTAGAGGAGGGCGAAGGTCAAAAATACCGCGCTGGCGAGACCGAAGATGCGCGCGACCATCACAAAACCTCCAATGAAGCCAGATCAACCTTGAAGACCAGAAGTCGGCCGCGCCGCTCAATCTCGCCTTCCAGCGAGATCAGTTTCGCCACGTGCTTCAGAAAGCGCGGCGGGAGTGGTTGCCCATCGCTGTCGCCCATTAAAAAGAACGTCGTCCCGTCGACGGGCTTGGTCGCAACGAAAATCGGAGGCGCACCACCAATCAGGCACAGGTTGGCGCAGGCGCGGTGCGCCAGACCCTGACCTGGACGCATGGCGCCGACGACGCACTTGCCATCGCAGATTTCGCCCGTCAGCCGCCAGCGCCCAAGTTCAGCTGGTGCTTCGGTCTCGGTTTGACCGTCTGCGGCGGCGAGATCATCTGCCGCGTCGCCCACCTGAAGCGCGTCCAGATCACCCCGTTTCAGGGCAATGCCTTTGACCTGGACCAACCGACCGTCGAGATCGCTCACGCGCGGCTGAACGCCTTTCTTGCCGACACCGGTCAAGATGAGTGATCGGCCGGTTGGGATCTGTTGCGTGCCCGAGGTGACGTGCAGCACCGGATAGGGACGCGTGTCCAAGCGCCCGGTGAGCGTTTGCACACCCCAGCCCCATTTGAACTCACCCGTGCCAGGATCTTCCTGGCTGGTGCCGGAGGCGAAGCCCAAAGCTGCAAATCCACCGACGAGAAACGCAGCGACGGCGATCAAGAACGTCTTCAGTCCCGCCGGCGTCGGCAAGTAACCGACGTAAAACGGCGCATCTGGCTTCGTGCTCATTAGGCTGCCTCCATCGCCGGTAGCGGCGCCACGTAGGTGCCTGGCGGATTGCGCTTTCCTGAAACAAAGACGGTCTCGCCGTCGCGCTTGAGGGTGTAGGTCGCGACCTTCTCAGTGAACGGCGCCGGCGCGCAGCCATCACTCAAGCGGTATTGGAAACCGTGCCAAGGGCACGTGACGCAATCGTCGATGACCCGGCCTTCGCCGAGCGGGCCGTTCTGGTGCGCGCAGACGTTTGAGATCGCCGAAAGCTGCCCGTTGTGAAGGAAAACCGCGACACGCTCGCCATTGGACAACCGCACAATGCGCGCTCGACCGTCTTCGAAATCACCTATGTCGGCGACCCGGTGCCAATCCTGTGAAGCTTTCGCCTTGCGAGAGACAACGGTCTCTTTGATTGCGGCGCCGGCATGGAGCCCGCAGACGAGTGCGACGGAGGCCACCGTCAGCCAGACCGACACCGGATCAACCTGCGCCTGGAGTGCGCCCAGACCGACGTGGCCGACGATGAGAGCGTAGGCAGGATAGATCGTGTAATGCAGCGCTTTCCACAGCCGCGGCGTCAAGAAACGCAACCAGAAATCGTGACTGGTGGTCGCCAGCACCGCCAAGGAGATCAGCGCGATAATGCCCAATGTTTCAAACGGAAAACCGAGCAGTTGGCCATAGTTCGTGTTTGAGGTCAGGAGCGCCTCAAATCTCGGCGTCGGCGAGAAGTTGAAGTACCAATTGATGATGAAAAGCGCATGGGTCAATGCGACGAGAAACGCGATCACGCCAAAATGCCGTCGGTTATAAAGGAGCGGCAAAAAACGCCTATCCAGCCGTGCAAGCGGCCCGATCATCAAAATCACGGTGAGCAGAAAAAATGCGCAAGTTCCGAAAGCGCGAGCTCGAATAATTGCTCCATCGACTGGTTTGACCTCGCCCATGAATTGGGGTGCAACGCGCAGGTATACCAGCACGTAAACAGTTACGAGCATCAGGACCACGAGATCGTAGAACACTTTGGACCGTGTCCACTGGACGGGCGAATATTTGACAGCCATGACCTCTCACTGCGCCTGTGATTGCGGTGGTTGCAAGCGCACGGCACCATCGGCGGGCGATGGCGGTGCCTGGCGGATCATCAAAGACGTCGCCAGTATTACGGGAATGAGAATGGCAAGCAGGGCCCAGACCCACGCATGTGCGTCCCGCAGCGGCTTATCGACATTTGCGATGGTGGGGTCAGCGGTTTCCAAGGCATACCATCGCATGAGCACCAGGGGCCATAACAACAGCACGCCGGGGACGAGGAGCGGGCGAAACGTATAGGACCCGCGTGCGCTGTCATCAACGCGACCAATCCCAACGAGAAGAAATACCACCGCAACGGCGGCGCCGGCCCAAAGCCAAAGCTCAGCCAGCCAGACAATTATTGCGCCGATGCTCATGGGCTGTTCCCACGCAGGGCCGCGCCCTGCCGTCTTCCTGTCGCAACCATGCTGCTATCTCCAAACACTTAAATCAGTTCCGGGTCGGTCATGACTTCCACCAGAGCCGGTCCAGGATGCGCCAGTGCGTCAATCAAAGCGCTATCGAGGTCCCGGGCATTTTCGACTTTCGCGCCGTGACCACCGCACAGCCGCGCGAATGTGGAAAAAGACGGATTTGTCAATCCAGTCTCCCACACAGGCCATTCGCCGGAGCGTTGCTCTTTGGAAATTTTGCCAAGCTCGCCGTTATTGAGCAAGATATGCGTAATATCCATGCCGTATTTGACGGCGGTCGTGAATTCAAATCCGTATTGCCCAAAACCACCATCGCCCGAAATCGAAATGACTTTGCGTCCGCGCAAGTCGTCGAAATCCTGGGTCGCGGCCCAGGCGCCAATCGCAGCGGGCAGGCCAAAGCCGATGGAACCAAGATATCCCGACATCAAGATCCGCTGGCCCTGCGGCTCGAAATAACGACCAAACGAATACGTGTTGTTGCCAACGTCAACGGCGATAATTGCATCGTGGGGGCAGGTCTTGGTCAAGGCTGCAAACAGGGCGGCAGCATGCACGCCGTGGCCACGTTCTTCTTCCAGGCGCCGCTGCTTTTCCTTGCGCCATATGGTCCAGCGCTCGGCGATTTCGCTGCGCCTCCTTGCGATATCGGCTGGCTGTGAAACGCGTGGCGCAATAGCTGTGCAGAATGCGCCGATTTCGCCCCAAACCGGCAATGTGACGGGGTGAAACTTACCAAGTTGCATACGCTCGAAATCGACCTGGATTATCGGTTTGTACGGTGCGATCCCGGTGTGATTGGAAAACGATGTTCCAAGCGCGATGATCAAGTCGCATTCATTCATGAACCAGCTTGCGATCGGCGTTCCCGAACGCCCGAGGACGCCGGCTGCATTTGGATGCGTGTCGGCTATCAGCCCTTTGCCTTTGAATGTTGTGGCAACAGGTGCGCCAATCTTCTCGGCAAGCGCAATGACATCAGCGCGCACGTCTGCCGCGCCATGGCCGAGCACGATCATTGGTCGACGCGCGGCATTGATCATGTCGGCTGCGGCGCTCAAGTCGTCGGGCGCGGCCATGATCTTCGTGCCCGACAGACGGCCGGCGGGCGCTGCGGCCTTGGCTTCGCTCGGCAGCGTCTGAGCATCGTCGGGGAAAATTAAATGTGCCACGTCGCGCTCGACAATGGCGTTCTTGCACGCCAGCGACATGAGTTCGGCATGATTTGAGCTTGGCAGAACGGGCTGGGAGAACCGGGAGACAGCCTCGAATGCGGATTTCAGATCGATGTCTTGAAATGCACCGGGTCCGAAGACTTGTGTCTGGACCTGGCCCGTCAAAGCGAGGACCGGCGAGCGGTCCACTTTGGCGTCCCACAGACCGGTCAGAAGGTTGGTCGCGCCAGGGCCGGCAATGGTCAGGCAAGCTGCCGGCATGCCGGTCAGTTTTCCGTAAGCCGACGCGGCGAAGGCAGCCGCCCCCTCATGCCGGATGCCGATATAGCCGAGTTTGCCGCTGGCGACCTGCAGCCGGATTGCGTCGGCAAGGCCCAGGTTGGAGTGGCCGACCATGCCAAATACGCGCTTGACACCCCAGTTGACCATGGTTTCAGCCATGACGTCGGTAATGGTGCGCGTGCGTTGCGGTTCTGGACGAAGCCCCACGAGGACCCGGCCGTTCTTGACTGCGACGGGATAGATCGTCTGGCCGGTATCTTCGTGTCCGCCAGGAGGCTTGCCGGTGAGCGGATCAAAATCCCAGCCGTGCCACGGGCAGCGGATCCAGCATTTGCCATCGGTGCCGCGTTCAATCGAGCCTTCGCCAAGCGGGCCGCCCTGGTGCGGGCAATGGTTATCCATCACCGCCCATTGGCCATCGAAATGGGATAGGCAAAGATTGTGGGTGCGCGCGGTGACGGACTTGACCCGACCTTCAGGCAGGTCTGTCACCGCACCGATGTCAAACCATTCGAGTGTTTCATCAAAATCCGCTATTTCGCTCATTTGAATATCCCCCGCCGTGCTGACTTGGTTTGCGGTGACGCTGCCGGTGTGGGCGCGCCAAGGCCACCGAAAGCGACGCCGCTGAGGTCGCTTATCTCCCTTTTCCATGTGGTCAGGTCCTCAAGGGAAAATTTTGATAAGTGATCGTGGCCGCATGCCCGCGCCATGACCTGCATGAGTTCAACGGATGCTTTGAAAAAGTTGGCGAGCCGCTGGGCTGATTTTTCCACCACGAGGCGGCTGACCAAGTGCGGTTTTTGCGTCGCGATCCCCACGGGGCAGTTATTTGTGTGACACGCTCGCATGGCGATACAGCCGATTGCCTGCATCGCGGCATTCGAAACGGCAATAGCGTCGGCGCCAAGCGCAAGGGCTTTGACAAAGTCCGCAGGTTTGCGCAAGCCGCCGGTGATAATCAAAGTAACATCGCTTCGGCCATTGACATCGAGATGATGGCGTGCCCGCGCAAGCGCTGGAATGGTCGGCACCGAAATATTATCGCGAAAGATGATGGGCGCTGCGCCAGTCCCGCCTCCGCGTCCATCCAGAATGATATAATCTACGCCGATTTCGAGTGCGGCGTCGATATCCTTTTCGACATGTTGGGCAGACAGCTTATAGCCGATGGGAATGCCACCGGTCCGATTGCGCACTTCGTCGGCGAACTGCCTGATTTCGTTCACTTGGGTCCATTCTGGAAAGCGCGCTGGCGAAATCGCATCTTCACCCTCATTCAGCCCGCGCACTTCCGCAATTCGCCCCTTCACTTTTTCGCCTGGGAGATGGCCGCCGGTGCCTGTCTTGGCCCCTTGACCACCCTTGAAATGAAAGGCTTGGACCGCGCCCAGTTTCTCCCACGCAAAACCGAACCGGGCCGACGCCAACTCGTAAAAATAGCGAGAATTGGCCTCTTGCTCTTCCGGAAGCATGCCGCCTTCGCCCGAACAAATTCCGGTGCCGGCAAGCTCAGCGCCACGGGCCATCGCAATCTTGGCGGGCTCCGACAGAGCGCCGAAACTCATATCGGACACAAACAACGGAATTTCGAGACGCAGCGGCTTTTGGGCGTTTGGGCCTATTACAACATCGGTTCCAACATTCGCTTCGTCCAGCAGCGGTGGTTTGTGCAGTTGCGCCGTGAGGATTTGTATGTCGTCCCAATCGGGCAATTGAGCGCGCGGGACCCCCATTGCATCGACGACACCGTGATGACCCGTTTTGGATAGCCCGTCACGCGCGTAGCTCTGAATCAAGCCCGTATGTGGCTCTTCGGCGGTGCCGTGCGCCGTATCTGCGTAGAGACCCAAATACGCGTCACGATCGAATGGCTGAGGATTATCTTTCGCCCAACCCGCGATTTCTTCTTCATCGACCCAAACCTGGCCACCCTCGATCCAGGACGCGAATTTCTGCAGCACTTCGGAGTTATTATATTCAGAAACGCCACTGTCGAGGCGATAATCCCAGTCGTGCAAGCCACAAATCAAATTGTTGCCGGAGACATAGCCGTCCGACATCAAGGCGCCGCGATGCAAACACCGGCCGTAAAGCACCGACACGCTCTCGTCGTAGCGCACGATCACGAGATCGACGTCGGCCACCAAGGCGTAGGCGGGCGTCCGGTCGGCGAGTTCGTCCCAGGCGGCGATCGAAGTTTTCTTCACGGGCCATATCCTCCAGTCCGCTTTAGTGTTGGCGCGGTGGGTCCGTCGTTGCGCCAACCACAGAAACTGCTTGGTCAACGCGCCGGTCGCCTGCTCGCACCCATTCCATTACGTCGCCGCGGCCGGCGCGGCTTGCGCCGGCCGGTTGACCGCGGTGATGGCCGCCGCGCCGCCGGATGCTGCGGCTTGACGAACCTCGGGCGGCAGATCGTCATCTGCCTCATCGCCCACCGCGACACGCAATTCGGGCCGCGAGAATTCGATGCCGTTTTCCTGGAAGGCGGTTTGCACCGCCGAAAACACATACCGGCGAATGATGAATTGCCGCCCCGGCTTACTCATAAACTTCATGCGAATGATCAGTCCGTAGTCATCGGCCTCAACAACGCCTTGCGACTTCAAAGGCTGGAGGAAATCGTCCTTGATATCATCGTGCTCCAGAAGACTTTGGCCCACTTTCTTGATGACCTTGCGTATCTTCTCGATATCCGCATCAAAACTGACGCGGAACTTCAGCTTCATAATGATCCAATCGCGACTGTAGTTGGTGATCGTTGCAATCTCTCCAAACGGTATGGTGTGCAACGCACCGCGGTGATGGCGTAACTGCAATGAGCGTACGGATATGCGCTCGACGGAGCCTTTGACTTTGCCAAGGTCCACGTATTCGCCCTGGCGGAATGCGTCATCGATCAGAAAGAATGCGCCTGACACAATATCGCGGATGAGTGTCTGAGACCCAAAACCGATTGCCAGGCCCACGACGCCGGCACCGGCGAGCAGCGGGCCAATCGAAACACCGAGAGAGGATAGCGCCAGCATGAGCGCGATGATGCCGATCGTGGCCTGACCCGACCGCTTGAAGAGCGGCAACAGCGTTGCAATGCGCGATAAACCGGGCCCGCCGATTTCCATTTCCGAGATGTCCTGTGCCGGCCCCGCCTTCGCCTTTTCTTCCGCGATTTTTCGGTCGATCCAAATCGTCAAGATCTGCCAGGCGGTATAGGCGATCAGGGCAATCACACCGGTTTCAAATAACGCGCGTGCGACTGCCGCGCCGAGCCCGCTTTGGGCACCGCTCAGGATATTGAGGCGCCATGCGATGGCGAATGTCACGAACACCACGACCGCAAGCAACAGCCGGACGACGCGGACAATGGCGGGTGTCACTGCGTCGCCGCTTTCCTGCGCGCGCAGCGCGTCGCGTTCACAGGCAGCATCCAGACTTGGCCATAAAAACGCGAGCAACACCGTTACCAAACCGGCGCCAAACAAAGGTGTTCCGCCGACCACTCCGTAAGAAACGAGGCCGAAAAACAAAAGCGGGACCAATACAGCAAGCAGCCATGGATACGCTTGCGCGAGGCGATTGCGAACGCCATAGGCGACAGCACCATCGCCAGCATCAATATCGCTGAGTTTGGGCGCCTGGACTGTCAGGTCTTGCGTGATGGCATCGCGAAAGGTCGTAAAGCTCAGCATAAGACCAATGGTCAACACCAGCCCTACACTCATCAAGAAGAGATAATGCGCGTCGCCGCCAACGCCGAGAACCGAGAACTGAGCGCATGTGAAAAAACTAAAGCAGGTCAAACCGATGGTCAGCAAGACCGCATTGCGAAACCCCAGCGCCTCGCCATCGCCGTAGAGCGGAATGCGCCGGCTGGAGTCATTTGGCGCCAGATAGGCCGATAGTGTTGCGGCCAATAGGCGAAACAAGACAATCGCGGAGAAATAGAACGCGAACGTGACGCGATCCCGGGCGTCCGATGTGCCGATAACAAAGAATACGACGGTTCCCGCGGCTGCAAACGCAAGGATGTTGCGGATCGCGCCACCCCAAACCGCCAAGAACACTCTTGCTTTTTGCGCAAGTGTCGGTGCGCCAGCAGGCTGCGGCCGCTTTGGAAAAACTTTTGCGACCGCGAATTCCGCCAGGACTGCCGCCCCGATAGCAATCAAGAAGACTATGAGAAAGCTGCCGATGCCGCCTGCGTCACGCCCGTCCATCAAAACGGCAATTCCGCCGGACAGGGCCGCGGGGAGTTCGGTGTACGATCCAAAAATCTCGCCGAGCCGCGTGCGTATTGTGGTCAGGAGCGTCTGGGCGGCATAAGCAATATCTGCCGGATTAAAGGTTTCGGGCTCAACCCGTTGTTGCGCGTTGAGAGTTGCGACGACGCGCTTGCGCAATTCTGCATCGGAAAGCTCGGCGATCTGATCTGCATTCAATCCAATTCTGGGATCGCCAACCTCAGAGGCGTTGGCGCCGGCGCTGAGAGCCACGCCTCCCAAACACAATACAATCACGAGGCAGGCGAGGTCTTTCAATGTCCACACGGTTTTCAGGGCCTATATTTGGGATGGCTCGGTGTTGGGCGGCAACGTCTGTTTGATCCCGTTTTCCGGTGAGCCCCAATGCATTTTGCGACAGAGCTTGACAAAGAATTCTACGACGGGCGTGTGTCGCCGCCCCCGCTTTGTCACGATTGAAATGGTGCGCTCGACCTTGGGCTCAACCAGCAGCCGATGACGCAATTCTGGATGCAACGCCAGACTTTGCGGCATGACGGCGCATCCGAGCCCGGCAATGACCATGGCCTGGATCCAGCTTTCATGCTCGCTCTGGAAACGGTGATCCGTGCCGTAGTGGTATTCAAAACCTTCCGCTTCAAAAATGTCGAGATATTCGCAATTGACGCGTTTGAGATATCTTTCGCCGGCAAGCTCGGCCACCGGCACGGCGTCCATGTCTAAAAAACGGTGGCCCTTTGGAAACGTGATAACGTAGGGTTCGCTGAACAAGGGTTCAGCAATCAGCGCATCGTCATAAGCAGACATCGCGATCAGGGCGATGTCCAATTCGCCGGCAATCAATTTCTCGGCCAACCGACGCCCCGTTGCCTCATGGAGCACAAGCTTCAATTGCGGGGCCTGGCGGCTGAAAAACTCAATCAGGCTGATCACGGACGCCGGCGCGATTGTACACATCACGCCGAGATCAAGCGTACCATTCACCATTCGCGAAAAATCGACAGCCTCGGAGCGGGCCAAATCCGTCAGCGATAACGCCTGTTCAAGCCGTGGGCGGACCATGCGGCCCAACTCGGTCAGATGGGACTGGCGCCCTTCTCGCCGAAACAGCGGACCGCCGAGCTCTTCTTCGAGCTTTTGGATGGCTCTCGTTAAAGCCGGTTGCGTCACGCCGCATTGTTCTGCAGCGCGCGTAAAATTCAGGGTCTGTGCCACCGCAACGAAATAGCGGATCTGATGCATTTCCATGGGCTCGACCCGGAAATCTAACTGCCGATGCGCACGAGTTTAATGCCTTAGCCGCCCGAGGTCCGATGCCAATTGGCTATCACAACGATGCCAGGCGCGTCATGTAGACCGTGCGACATGCCAAACCGTATCCGGCGCCGGGAAATCTTGAGCCGCGACCTGAAACTCTCGTGTTGTTGCAATCGTTGGCACGTGCGCGCGCGGGTCCCGACCAACAAAATCGTGAGCGCATTGCCACACCGATGTCATGTGCCATGATCTACGACTATTGTCGGTGCGACCGGTACGCCGCAGGCGCGGACCTTCAGGGAGTGAAACAATGGCCAAGCTCAACGTAAATGGTCAGGACGTCGACGTGGGGGTTGAGGGCAGCACGCCGCTGCTCTGGTTTCTGCGCGAGCAACTTGGTTTGACGGGCACCAAATATGGCTGCGGCATCGCGCAGTGCGGCGCGTGCACAGTCCATGTTGATGGGGTCCCGCAGCGCTCGTGCGTTCTCCCGGTCAACGCGCTGACGGCGGAGCAAAAGATCACCACTATCGAGGGGCTGTCGCCGGACGCGAGCCACCCAGTCCAAAAGGTTTGGCTGGGAATGGACGTGCCACAGTGCGGTTACTGTCAAACCGGGATGATCATGGCCGCTGCGGCGCTGCTGCGAGACAATCCCAACCCCAGCGATGAAGACATTGACGCGCAAATGACCAATGTCTGCCGTTGCGGCACCTATCAGCGCGTGCGCCAGGCGATCCACGCCGCCGCCGGCAACAAAACCAATCAAGGCTGAGGGAGGAACAGATGTCTCACGCAACTGCCGTTTCCCGACGCACGTTCGTTGTCGGCACTGCAGCGGCCGCAGGTGGCCTATCACTCGGCTTCCACGTACCGCTGGCAAGCACTGCCCGCGCCCAGGGCACCGACATGCCCGAGGTCAATGCCTGGGTGGTCATCGAACCCGACGATACAGTCGTCGTGCGCATCGCGCGCTCCGAGATGGGCCAAGGCACATTGACCGGTCTTGCCCAGATGGTCGCCGAAGAGCTTGAGTGCGACTGGTCTAAAGTGACGACCGAGTACCCGACGCCAGGTGAGAACCTGCGCCGTGACCGCGTCTGGGGCAGCTTTTCAACCGGCGGCTCCCGCGGAATCCGCTCGTCACACGACTACGTCCGCCGTGGCGGTGCCGCCGCCCGGGAAATGCTCAAGCAGGCCGCGGCGAACGCATGGGGCGTGCCGGTTTCAGAAGTGAGCGCCGCCAAAAGCATGCTCACGCACGCTGGCTCTGGCCGGTCGACAAGCTACGGCAAAGTCGCCGAAGCCGCCGCGAAGCTTGCCCCGCCGTCGGACGTGAAACTGAAAGACCCCAAAGACTGGAAGGTGATCGGCCAGCCGCTCGCGCGCCTCGATACCGCGCCGAAAGTCGACGGTTCGCTGAAGTACGGCATCGACTTGACGCTGCCAAACATGGTCAACGCCGCGATCAAGGCGTGCCCTGTGTTCGGAGGAACGGTGGCGTCGTTTGACGACAGCAAGGCCAAAGGCATGCCCGGCGTCAAAGCCGTGCTGCAGGTCGGCGATGACGCCGTGGCGGTTGTTGCCGATACGTGGTGGCGCGCCAAAACCGCGTTGGATGCCGTTGAAATCACTTGGGACGAAGGCCTCTACGGCGACGAAAGCAGTGAAAAGTTCGCCGAAACGCTGCGAGAGGGGCTGACGTCCGACAAAGATGTGTTTGTCGGCAACAAGATCGGCGATGCCGATGCGGCGATGAAAACGGCGGCCAAGACGCTCACGGCTGAATACGGTTATCCGCATCAGAACCACGCCACGCTTGAGCCGATGAACGCCATGGCCGTGTGGACGGCTGACAAGTGCGAAGTCTGGTGTCCAACGCAGAACGGCGAAGCGGCTTTAGCTGCGGCCGCAAGTGCTGCCGGCCTGCCCCAGGAAAAATGCGACGTCTACAAGATCCACTTGGGCGGCGGCTTCGGCAGGCGTGGCGCGTTCCACGACTTCGTGCGCCAAGCCGTTCTGATTGCCAAGCAGATGCCAGGCACCCCGGTCAAGCTGATCTGGAGCCGGGAAGAGGACATGGCGCATGGCTTCTACCATCCAATCACGATGGCAAAGCTGACCGGCGGCCTCGACGAAGAGGGCAACCTCGTTGCCTTGAACGTGCGTCTGTCCGGGCAGTCGATCCTGGCAGCGGTGCGGCCGGGCGCCCTGCGCAATGGCATGGATTTCCTGGTGTTCCAGGGCATGATGCCCGACGATCCGGCCAACCCGACCAAGAATGACCATGCGATTTGCTATGCGCCGGCCAACCTGAAGGTTGAGCATGCCATGCGCAATCCGCATGTGCCGCCCGGCTTCTGGCGCGGCGTGAACGTCAACCAAAACGCCGTCTACCTGGAGTGCTTCCTGGACGAGTTGGCCGCCGAAGCCGGTGTCGACCCGCTTGAATTCCGCCTCAAGTTGCTTGGCAACCAGCCCAAAGCGGCTGCCGTTCTCAACGCGGTCGCAGAGCGCGCGGGGTGGGGTGGCGACATGCCGGAAGGCGTTCAGGGTCGCGGACTTTCCCTGTGCCGCTCGTTCGGCGCTTACACTGCGGCGTGTGCCGAAGTTTCGGTCAGCGATGACGGGCAACTGAAAATGCACCGCATTATTGCAGCGACCGACCCTGGCCACGTCGTCAATCCGCGCCTGGTGGAAATGCAGGTTGAGGGGTCGTTCGTCTACGGTCTGGGCGCGATGCTCCATCAAGCCTGCACGGTCGAAAACGGACGCGTTGTTGAGCAGAACTTTGACACCTACCGCCCGTTGTCAATGGCGGAAATGCCAAAGGTCGAAACGATCGTCATGCCATCCGGCGGATGGTGGGGCGGTGTCGGCGAGCCGACGATCGCCGTTGCCGCACCTGCCGTTTTGAACGCGATCGCAGCAGCCACGGGCAAGCGCATTCGGCATTTGCCGATAAAGGACCAGTCGTTGAGGGCGTAATGGCGGGCGCGGTGCGCAAGGACAATAACCGGCGCCAATGGCTCCAGCGCGCGGCGTTAGGACTTATTGGCCTGGCAGCCGCCACCGCATCGGCCCAAGAGCCGGAGGTGCCAGCGTCGCAACCGCGCGTCGCCCCGTATGAGATTGTCGATGGCGCAATCCCGGCGCCATTGGCCGGCAAGACTGGTGATCCCGCGCGCGGTCGCGCCATCGTGCTCGACCGCGCTGTCGGCAACTGCCTGATCTGCCACCAGGTTCCAGTTCCGAGCGAACCTTTCCAGGGTGATCTCGGTCCCGATCTGGCCGGGGTCGGACTTCGCCTCAGCCCAGGTGAAATCCGCCTCACTTTGGTCGACCGCACCCGTGTCAACCCGGACACCTTGATGCCGCCGTATCATCGCGTGCGCGACTTACGCCGGGTCGCGCCTCGGTTTCGGGGCGCTCCCGCGCTGACTGCGCAGCAAGTTGAGGATGTCGTTGCCTGGCTCGCGTCGCTGACCGGGCAACAGGCGCCTGATCCGCAGCTGTCGGATTGAGCGAAAGGACGAGGCCATGAAAACCAAGCCGAACCAATCAGCTTTGGCCGGTGCTGGGGAGCTCCTGATGCATCGGCGCGGGGTCCTTGCAGGCGCCGCGGCCGCTGCAATTTTGACCGCCTTGCCAAAAGGTGCTCGCGCGCAAACCGGCGCAC
>CAZOGY010000010.1:0-21276 GCA_964579305.1 uncultured Hyphomicrobiaceae bacterium | reverse complement strand
CCGGCGCACCACCCGAGGTTCCCGCTGAGCCAACGCAGCTTTACCTGGATGCGCGGGCGGAGCTGTTGCAGGGGCGAAAAACGCAAACGGGCCGCATTCAACTTGAAATCCCGCGGATCTCGGAAAACGGCACCTCGGTTCCGATGCGCTTTGTCGTCCAAAGTCCGCAAACGCAGGATGACCATGTCAAATTCGTTCACATACTGTCGGAACAAAACCCGATTGCACTGATCGCCCGATTTCATTTCGGGCCGGGTTCGCTGACACCGGACATCAGCACCAACATCCGGTTGGCGACGACGCAAATCGTCCATGCAATCGCTGAAATGGGTGATGGCTCCCTGTTTGAGGGGACCGCAGAGACGGTCGTGGCGCTTGCCGCATGCCTCGATGAAAGCTGAAGGAGCCGGTTATGCGTTTGCGTCGCATCGTGATGCCCGAAACGGCGAAGCCGGGCGAGACGATAAATATCCGCGCTCTGATTGCGCATCCCATGTTTCGCGGTTACAGCCGCTCGCCTGAGAACTCGCGGCCGCGCCGGATTATCCATACCTTTTCGGTTCACTTCGATGATCGAGAAATTTTCCGGACGGAGCTGTTTCCAGGCATTGCGGCCAATCCGGTTTTTGAAGTGAGGGTAACGGCCACGCGGACCGGTGAATTCCGCTTTACGTGGACCGAGGACGGCGGCAAGCAGGCCGTCGAAACGCGCACGCTGACCGTTACACCATCATGACGCTTGCGAGAGCCGTGCTGGCGCTTACCTGTGCGGCGGTGGCGGTGGCGGTGGCATCCCCATTGCTGATCCCTGCTGTCACTGGCGCGGACGCGGAGCGACTTCGCTCGGGGTTCGTATTCCTGTCGGAAGCATTGCAGGCAGAGCAGCGTGATCCGGATCGCAATCGCGGCATGCTTTGGGTGCTTGAAGGTGAGCGTTTGTGGGGGCAAGCGCCTGCGGCCGATGTTAAGTCCTGCGCGGATTGCCACGGCGATGCGGCAAGCAGCATGGATGGCGCGGCGACACGCTACCCGGCGGTCGATCCCAAAACCGGCGACCTGTTGAACCTGGAACTGCGGATCAATCGGTGTCGCACATCCCAGCAAAATGCGGATGCATTCGCCTATGAGAGCCAGGAACTGCTGGCCCTGACCGCCTACGTGGCGCACCAATCGCGGGGCCAGCCCGTTCAAGTCTCAGTGGATGGCGCTGCTGCAAAGCATGTTGATGCCGGCCGCACGCTGTGGATGCAGCGTCAGGGCCAACTCAACCTTGCGTGCGCGCAATGCCACCGTGACAACGTGGGGCAAAAATTGCGCGCGGACACGATCTCAAGTGGCTTGGGCACGGGCTATCCGGCTTATCGATTGACTTGGCAAGGCCTGGGGTCGCTTCACCGCAGGCTCAAAGCCTGTCAGCAGGGCGTGCGCGCCACCGTGTTCGCGCCTGGCTCGCCTGAGCATCTGGCGCTTGAGCTGTTCCTCGCGGTGCGCGCGGAAGGCCAGCCCATCGAAACGCCAGGGCTACGCCGGTAAAACGCACTCCTTTTCAACGGCTTGAGCAATCTGTTTTGCAGTGCTGCTCGCTTTTGATCGAGCGCAGCCAGTGATTCGCGTTGCCTGCCGCGCACACCGCCACCCCAAACACGTGACTTTGGGATTTCCTGTGGATAACTAGATTGTCTGTGGGGGGGACGTGCGCGCAAAACGTAAAACTTCGTCGTGCAGGTGCACGGAGATTTAAGGCGGCTGGCTAACGCTGATCGGGGGCGATGCAGCGGATGCGCCATTGGGGCTGAGTGTGGGACACAAGCGGCGACAATTTGGATTGGTCGGCGCTGTGGCAATTGTCATGGGCGGCTGCGCCGTGACGCCGCAACCGTTCAATGAGGCAAAACTCACCAGTCTTGCGGAACGGAGCAAGGCCCAGCTTGAACAAGAGCAGGTACCGGCCTCACGGCCCATTACGCTGCACGAGGCGATGGCCCGCGCCATCAAGCATAACCTGGACCACCAGGTTGAGATTATGCAGGTCGCGCTCCGCGAGCGGGAGTTGCGGGTTGCACACTACTCCAAACTGCCCAACCTCGTTGCGAACGCAGGTTTCGCCGATCGCGATAACTACTCGGGGGGCAGCAGTGTCCGCCTGATCGGCCCGCGCAGTGTCGGCGAGGAATCGCTCACCGCGTCGTCGTCATCAGAGCGGTACGTGCAAACGGCTGATCTGAAATTCAGTTGGCATATCCTTGATTTCGGCTTGTCCTGGATCAGGGCCCGGCAAGCTGCCGACAAGGCTTTGCTTGCTGAAGAGGCGCGGCGCCGGGTTGTGCTTCGCATCATCGAAGAGGTCCGCACGACATACTGGCGTGCTGTTACCGCGGCCAGGCTGATCCGGCGCCTCAGTCGCCTTGATCAGCGCGTCGAGCGTGCCCTGCGCGACAATCAACGGTTGATCGGGACAGGTGAGAGTTCGCCGCTTGCGGCGTTGACCTACGAGCGCGAACTCATCGAGATCCAACGCGAGATCCGACAACTCCACGCAGAGCTGAGCACTGCGAAATCGCAACTCGCCGCACTTATGAATATTGCGCCCGGAAAACGGTTTTCCGTCATGGTGCCGGGCCGGATGACACCGCCCAAGCCAATTGCCTTGACGCCGCGGCAGATGGTCAAAACAGCTTTGACACAGCGCTCTGAACTTCGCGAGGTCGGCTATAACAAGCGTATCAACGAGCGCGACGCCGAAGCCGCCATTTTGGAAATGCTTCCAGGGGTGTCATTTTCGACCGCACCAAACTGGAACAGCAATGATTACCTGTTTAATAGCAACTGGGTGTCTTGGGGCGCACAGGCCAGTTGGAACCTGATCAAGGTCTTTTCCTATCCAGCGCGCAAAGCCGAAATCGACGCGAAGGAAGACCTGCTCAACCGCCGCGCACTTGCGGTGACCATGGCCGTGATGACGCAAGTGCACGTCAGCCGGATCCGACTATTCCATGCGCGCCGGAAGTTTGTCGCCGCGGCCCGCCTTGCCGGTGTGCAGCAAAAGATTGTCTATCAAATCCGCCAGGCGCTTGCGGCCGGCAAGGTCAGCGAACAAACGGCGATCCGCGAAGAAATGAACCTGTTGGTCTCCGAAACCAAGCGTGACTTGGCCTATGCGGAGATCCAATCCGCCTATGCCAATGTTTTCGCTTCGATGGGCGTTGCCGCGACCCGGGGCGTCAAAGCTTCCGATCACACGGTTGCCGACCTCACGGCGGTTCTGCGCAACAACTGGCGCCGGATGGGCGACACATAATTCCGGCATCGCTGGCGCGCGCGCTTGGCACCTACGCCATAGGCATGGGCATAGGCCAATTTTCGATATTTAAGAAACACTGAAATTCCACAAGAAATCTGATCTCGGTATACGGTCTGTTATCGGTCGTGACGGCATGATGCACGCCAGTCTCAGTGTTCTAATCGAGTCAGCGTGCCCGCAATGTTAAAATCATGCCAAATGTATGCAGCAATCATGCTTGCGGCAACGTGCGTTACCGGCGCTGCTTTGGCAGTGGAGTTCGCTGGCGTTCGCGGCGTGGTGCGCTCGGAAATCGAGACCACGTTGTCCAGCGACGTTGTTGCGCGCATCATCAAAATTCCATTTGCCGCCGGCGACCGCTTTAAAAAGGGCGACGTTCTAATCCAATTTGATTGCGCCCGCCTTGAGGCCGATTTGGAGGCGGCGGAGGCCGAGGTTCAGGCGCGTCAGGTGACGCTTGCCCAAAACAATCAACTGCTGCGATATCGGGCAGGTGGCGCTAATGATGTTGCCATCGCGCGCGCAAAGTTTGCCCAGGCACGCGCGGCTGCAAAGGCGCTGAAAGTCCAATTAGCGGCGTGCACCATACACGCGCCATTCGATGGCTCGGTCGCAGAAAAACTCGCCGAAATCTACGAAACCCCACAAGCCTATAAGCCGCTTTTAAAAGTTGTCAAAGACGGACAATTGCGCGTGGAACTCATTGTGCCATCGCATTGGCTTATGCAGTTGCGCCGCGGCCAGGCCTTCAAATTCACGGTCGATGAAACGCGCACCGTGCACACGGCGACCGTTTTACAGCTCGGCGCCGTTGTCGATCCCGCAAGTCGAAGCGTTATCGTGCGCGCACTGCTTCCAAACGACATTGAGAATGTGCGGCCCGGCATGAGTGGTTCAGCGCAATTAAATGGCGCAGGAGCCGAATAATCAATGGCAAACAGGCATCCTGCGATTGGCTCCCCGCGAGCCCCAATCGATCCCACCGCGGCACAAGTTGAAAATATGTCCGCGCCGGCACCTACGTTACAGCCAAACAGGCAATCACAGTCCGATCGCGCATTAAAAGCGCGGCTTGACGCTTTGGAAAACTTGCGTGCCGTCGAGAAAGGGTTCCGCGAGGCCAACACCGAGGCCGAGCTGGCCCATCTTGTTGCGAATCAAACGCGCAAACTTGTTGGCGCGCGCCAGGTTGTCGTATTTCGCCAGACTGGCAGGAAATTCTTCGTTGTCGCCGTTTCCAGCGTTGCC
This sequence comes from uncultured Hyphomicrobiaceae bacterium, assembly GCA_964579305.1. Taxonomy (GTDB): domain Bacteria; phylum Pseudomonadota; class Alphaproteobacteria; order Rhizobiales; family Hyphomicrobiaceae; genus JBCBWG01. The sequence continues at coordinate 16,727 of CAZOGY010000010.1, read as the reverse complement.
GTGGTCGACCGCGCGACGCCCTTCATCCGATGGATGGAAACCACGGCACGTCGCGCGCGCGCCTCCTTTGCCTCAAACAGCACAACTGCTTTTGAAGCTTCAGCATTCCAAGGTGGACACCAAACTACAGCGCAGTCATATCCGTTTCCCTATCTAATATGGTCGCCTATTGTTGATCGAAAAGGCGACAGTTTTGCTGGCGTTCTCTGTGCGCGAGAGACGCCGTGGACTGCGGACGACAGCCGTTTCATCGATGCGCATAAGGACGTCATCGCGGTGCATTGGCGCGCGCTTGGCGGTCGGGCTTCGCGTCGTTCCCGACGCTGGTTGCGCGGCACGCTGAAAGCGCTTGCGGTCACTTTGCTGTGCGGCGCAATGGCCCTGCCGGTTCCGATGACCACACTGGCCCCGTTTGAGGTGGTCGCGCATGCGCCCCAACACGTGACGGCACCGCTGAATGCCGTCATCAAGACCGTCCTGGTCCGCCCAAACCAGCCGGTAGTTCGTGGCCAACCGCTCCTTCAATTCGACGACACTATTTTACGAAATGAACTGCGAGTTGCAGAGCAAGCGGTGACGGTGGCGGCCGCACGTTACGATCTTGCCCAGCAAAACGCGTTTCGCGACCCGTCGGCACGCCGCGATGTCAGCATCGCAAAAGCAGAACTGGATCTCAAATCCGCCGAACGTGATTTCGCACAGGAAAAGCTGGCCAAAACGACCGTTTATGCGGCGCGCGATGGTATCGCCATCTACTCCGATGAAGACACATTAATCGGGCGCCCTGTGAAGGTAGGCGAGCGACTGCTCGACATTGCAGATCCCGACGCCGTCGCGCTGCGGGTCGAAGTCCCAATCGCCGATGCAATCGTTATCGATAAATCGCAACGTGTGCGTCTGTTTTTGAATTCCGAACCCCTATCTTCGTTAGAAGGTCGCATCACTGCGATCGGATATCACGCAGAACCCAACAGCACGCAGCAATTGGTTTACCCGGTCAAAGCGAAATTCGACCGCACCAATCAGGTAGCGCGCATTGGCGATCGCGGTACAGCTCAGCTTTTTGGCGAAACGGTCCCGCTTGCATTCTTCCTGCTGCGGCGGCCATTTACAAGCCTACGCCAATATTTCGGTTTCTGAGTTACGCGATGTCCACGGCACCCGCTATTCTGCCATCCTTGAGGGAAGACCTCCGGCTCTATGAAGGAAACATCGATGTTACCGGCCAAAGGGCCTGGCTGATTTATGACCCGGTTCGCCATAGATTTTTCCAGATCGATGCACTGTCAGCCGATCTGTTGTCGATCTGGCGCGCAATCGATGTTCGGTCTTTTCAAACACTCGCCGAAACGGCGCAAGCAGCACCGATTCCGCAATCTGCCATACTGGACCTCGTTCAGTTCTTGCTGGCAAATAACCTAACTAATGAGGCCCCAAATGGCGACCCGCTCGCTTTTGCGAAACAAGAGGCCGGTGCCCGCAACTCCATTTTGAAGCGTCTTTTGCATAACTACCTATTCTTCAAGGTCCCACTCGTTTCGCCGGCGGGCTGGCTGCATGCTACCTTGGGAATTTTTGCGCCGCTTTTTTCGCGAACATTTTTTGTCCTCGTCGCTTTACTAGGCCTTGCGGGTCTTTATTTGGTGTCGCGGCAATGGGATGTGTTTCAGCGAACCTTTGTTGACTTTCTCACCCTGGAAAGCGCGGCTGCGATGGGCGGCTGCCTCCTGCTTTTGAAGGTGCTGCACGAGCTTGGTCACGCCTACACCGCGACCCGCTATGGCGTCCGCGTGAATACCATGGGCGTTGCTTTCATGCTGGGGATGCCGCTTCTTTATACCGATGTCACAGATGCGTGGCGACTGCGGTCGCGCGGCCAGCGGCTTGCGATCGCGGGGGCCGGCATTGCGGTGGAGCTTATCGTTGCGGTCTTGGCGACGCTCGCGTGGGTCTTTTTGCCTGACGGAACGGCGCGCTCGGCCGCGTTCATCGTTGCAACAACGAGTTGGCTTTTGAGCGTTGCGATCAACCTCAACCCGTTCATGCGCTTTGATGGATACTATTTGCTATCCGACGCCTGGGGCATTCCAAATCTTCAACAGCGCTCGTTTGCGGTGGCCCGCTGGTGGGTTCGCGAACTTCTTTTTGGTCTTGGCAAAGCGCCACCTGAATCCTTTGACACGCGCACGCGCAACCTTCTCGTGCTCTATGCGATCGGCACATGGATCTATCGCCTGATCCTGTTTATAGGCATTGCGCTTATCGTTTATCATGCCTTTTTCAAGGTGCTTGGCGTTTTTCTCTTCGCCGTGGAGATTTGGTGGTTCGTCGCGCGCCCGATTTGGAGCGAATTGAGGGAGTGGTGGAAAATGCGTGGAGAGATATCCGCTTCGGGCCGCACAGCTTTGACTGGATTGCTGTTTGCCTTCGCGGCTGGGGCGTTTTTCGTGCCCTGGAACCAGACGCTACTTTTGCCAGCCGTTATGACCCATGAAAAAGAGTTGCGGATCTATGCCCCCCATCCCGCTCAAATTGCTACGGTTGCGTTATCAGAGGGGGCCAGGGTTCGCAAAGGTCAGCGGTTACTGACCTTGCGATCGCAAAAGCTTGAAGCCGCCATCGAACAAACCCGTTTGGAAATCGCAGCCTATTCCGCCCGACTGGCACGTATTGCTGGTGACCTGCGCGACAGGTCACAGCGGACAGTGCTTCAACGGGAATTGCGCGCGCGCCAAAGCAAACTGGCCGGCCTCCAAGAAGAGATTGCAAGCCTTGTCATTACCGCACCCTTTTCGGGAACGCTTCGGGACGTCCAAGCTGAGCTTCAAGCTGGAGACTGGCTGAGCCAATCGACATCGCTTGCGATGTTGGTTGATGAAACGAAAACGATTGCGCGGGCTTTTGTGCACGAAGATCAGGCGTCGCGCCTTTCCGTCGGCAATGCCGTCCAATTCATTCCGGAAAACCCAACGGCGCCGAAAAGCGAGGGGCGTATCGTGGCAATCGCGCAGACGGCATTGAGCGACCTCAATTCGGACCTTTACGTGGCATCGATTTATGGCGGGGCGCTTGCCAGCGATCGGGCTACGCACGGCCGAATCGTGCCGCGGGCCGGCTGGTTTGTGGTCACGATCGAAATGCAGCCCGAACGATTCCAATCGGTCACGCGGGGAACGGTCCATGCGGAGGCCGAAGCCCAGAGCCTTGCTGCCGCCGTGTGGCAGCGCATCGTGCAGGTACTAATCCGCGAAGCCGGCATTTAATTTTTTGAAGATCTGATCTTCGACCGTTTGCCCGCGGCCATTCAGCGATGCAACAACGCCGCGCGCTTGATTTGCTGTTTCCATCATCACTATCAATACAATTTTTGAGCAATTTTCACGGGGTCGCATACAGCTCTTAATAGATTATCTGCATTGATGACCTATCGTGCAAAGTCGGTAAACATTTCGACTATCTTTCAAGAAGGTTGCGGTCGTGTCACAATCTAACACGGTTCCAGGTTCAAAAGCGCCGGTCCAGAATTCGACAGGTGTGCCTCATACCGCGCCTGACGTCCGGCCGCGCGGCCTGTTTGCAACGTTCTGCTGGATCATCACTCTTGGATGGATGCGACCGTCGCGATCGCCCAGCACTGCGTCCGAGGCGCAGGCGCAAATCGGCGAATTGGAACCGCTCGGCGGAACGCAGCGGCCGACGCGTCTGGCGCTTGAGCCCCGCATTATCTTCGATGCCGCCGCTGCCGCCACGGCTGAGCAGACCGCCGATCAAGTGGCCGAGCAGCAGGCCGCCGCGCACGTCTCCGATAGCGACCACGCTTTTGCGGCCAGCCGCGAGCCTGAGGCCATCGCCGATCGGCCGCCTGAAGGCGCGGATCACGCCATCGCGTTTGTTGATTCACAAATCGATGCGCCTCACGAGCTAATTTCGGCATTGCCCGGCGGCGTGGAGGTGGTGCTCCTCGACGCCACAGGCGACGGCATGGCCCAGATCGCGTCGACGCTCGCAGACCGGCACGATGTGTCGGCGATCCACATTCTTGCGCACGGCGGCCAAGGCCATTTGCAGCTTGGCAACGCCGTGCTCGACATCGCCAGCATGCAGGCTCAGCATGCCGACGCGTTGTCCGTGGTCGCGCAGGCGCTTTCCGACGACGGCGATATTCTGATTTACGGCTGTGATTTCACGGGCGGCGCGGATGGTTTGGCCGCCGCGACCGTTCTTGGCGGACTAACCGGCGCCGACATCGCCGCGTCGGACGATGCCACCGGGCACGCCGATTTCGCGGGCGACTGGGAGCTTGAAACAGAAATTGGCGAGGTGAACGCAGCGCCGGTTCAAGCGCCAGACTGGCGGGGCGTGCTGGCCGTTGAGGCGGCAGACCCACCGCTTGTTATCGAAAACGCGGATCAGTCGATCGCCAATAATATTACTCTTTCCAACGACGGCGGCGCGCTTTCGGTCACAACATCAGATACGCCAGCGCGCGTTGCTCAAATGCTGGAACGCGTCTGGCAGTACCAAGAAACCATTGACGCCGGCGCATCCACGCTCATATTCGATATTGATGGCGTCAGTGGCGTGCTTGGCAAAAGTGCAACGCAATTCGGCCTGATAATATCTGACACGCCGGACTTATCAGGTCCTGATACGCGAGTCCTGGTGGCAAGTGGTTTTGAAGCTGCCGATAATCTCGTCTATTTCCACAATGTTGATCTGGACGATGGTTCCTATATCACCTTGGCCACAAAAACCGAGCCGGATAACTATTCTGTCTCACCACTTGTTGTCGGTCAGGAGGACAACCCGATTGACCTCGGACTTGTTTTATCTCCGGCATTGACGAGCGGTGGTTCACTGCGTGACATCGTGGGGTCCGCCGTTGGCTACAGACCGAGCAACGCCGGCGCGACGGCGACCACGTTCGAGGTGCCTGCTGGGACCACTGGCATCCGCGTTACTGGGTATTCCACGCGCGACGTCGACACAGGCGCAAACGACACGCTGAATGACGATTACCAGACGCTCTCGGTCAGTATCGACCTGAAAAGTGGAACGTCGTCTGGCACCTTGGCCCATATTATTGACCAGGGGCCGAATGGCTCTGACCAGTTCTCATGGACCAACGCGCAATTGGGGCAGTCGATTGGGACCGGCGGCGGAACGATCACCGGTGATTTTTCCGGTGTCAGCGATCCGACCTTCTCGATCGTCGACGGGCACCTCCTCATAACCGAAAACCACCAGCTTCAAACGGCTTATCAGGTTGAATTCCTGACCGCTGAAACATCGAGTGCCGATTTCATACAAACCGCCTCTGCTGTTCGCGAATTGAATGATACGGCACCTGTGGTGATTGACATTCCAGCTGACTCCGACTTTCTGACAATCAACGTGTCCGACGCGGCGGCAGGAAACGATTTCAACATCGAATACAAGGGGTTAAGTCGGATCACCGTTGATCTGGCCACACTCACGGCGAATGGCGTCGTCTTCGCAGAGCGCGGTGAAACGGATGCGCGCACGATCACGTATGCGTTCGAAGATTATGATGTCTCAAACAGCACAATCGGGCGGGTCCAATCCAGTGGTGCGCGTGTTGTTGGCGATATCACCGATAACGCCGGTGTGAACGCGAACCCGCAAATCTACATCAACGCATCCGGCCAACTTGTGCTTACGCGCGAAAGCGGCTTTGCGAGCAACTTCAACTCACTTTATACGGTCGAGTTTTTCGACCGCAAAGATGTTGGATCGCCGGCGGACAATTTGGGCTCCAGCGCCGATTATCAGTTCTTCAACAGCGACCCGAGCAACCCGACATCAACGCTGACGTTTAATATTCCAGAGGGCGCAACGACAGGTGTCTTCAACTTGTCGATGAACGGCACCCGTCCTAACAATACGAACGAAAACATGGGCGCAGGTTTCGCAATCATCGACCTTGCGAGTGGAACGACGTCAGGCAGCTTGTTCAATGTCCGCGTTTCCAACATTGTCGATTTCGTGTCCTGGGACGCTGTGGACTTTGGCAATGTCATGTTCGCTGATCCTGACACGATCAGCAATCACGATACGGTCAACGATTTCAACGACAGGTTCATCGCCAACGCGAGCTTCAACCTGATCGACAACCCCGATGGCAGCCAGACGCTGACGCTTACGGTTCAAAGCAACTCTGGCGACGCGACGCACTTTGATTACTTTGCGTCGGGCCAAATTGAATGGTTTGGTCCTCAAAAATTTGCGATCGCGGGTTACCCGACCGGAGGGACGTTCGATAAGGGTTTTTATAATCCAGATACGCAGAGCTGGGAACTGACGCTTGCAGAGGCCGCAAGCGGTTTGGCGTATATCCCGCCGCAGCACTATTCGGGCACTGACCAAGTCGATCTGCTCCTGACGCTCGGCCCGGAAGGCGAGACAACGATCGTTCGGGTCGAGGCGGTCCTCGATCCGATCAGCTTCACGGTTGATGCGGCAAGCGGGGACGAAGACACCGAGATTGCGATCTCCGCGGCGATAGATCCTGTGTTTGTCGACACCGACGGATCAGAATCGGTGACCTCCGTCAGCCTGAGCGGCATCCCGGTTGGTCATACAGTCAGCGATGGCGTCAACGCCTTCACGGCGCGTGCCGGCCAGCAAACGATCGACGTGACCGCGTGGAACCGGTCGAACCTGACGTACAGGGCGCCAGCCAACGTGTTCGGCACGTTTTCGATTGACGTCGATGTGGACTATCAAGACGTCGGCGGTGGTGTCACCGACACGGGCCAAACAACGTCGCGTTTCAATGTGACCGTCAATCCGGTGAATGACCCGCCGATTGCGGAAAATGACAGCTATGCCGGCATTCGCGATCAGAACATTGTCGTTGGTGCCGCACAAGGTCTGCTGGCTAATGATCGCGACCCCGATAATTCGATTAATCCAGGCACCGATACGCTTTCCGTTATTGTCACGCCCGTCGCGCCGCCCAATAATGGTACGGTCACGCTCAATACCGATGGTAGTTTTGTTTATGTGCCGGATACCGGTTTCGTCGGCACTGATCAATTTGTTTATCGTGTCAGCGACGATCACGGCGGATCAACAACCGCCACGGTCGCGATCGAAGTTTCGCCGGCCGTCGAAGGCCCACTTGACCTGGCCGATGATGCGGCGGTGACCAGCGAGGAAACGCCAGTCCGCGTCAACGTCTATGATAATGACGACCTGCCAACACGCGGCGCCTTTGTGATCTCGGCCACGGGTGCGCCAGCGAACGGACAAATCGTCGTCAACGCCGACCAAACCATCACCTATACGCCGGATGTTGATTTCATCGGCGTCGATACGTTCACATATACGGTCACGGACGCTGATAACCGGACCGACACAGCCACCGTCACCGTTGAAGTCACAAACGTGCAAGATCCGCCTGTTGCACGGGTCGATTCGCGAACGACGACCGAAGATGTGGCGCTGCCCTCGATCGATGTTCTGGCCAACGATACCGATGCCGATAACGACACACTGTCAGTGGTTTCAGCGCGCGCTGACGCCGGCACCGTGTCGATCAATGCCGATGGCACATTGAACTATGTGCCGCCGCTCAACGCCTCTGGCACGGACGAGATCACCTACACGATTTCGGATGGTAACGGCGGTTTCGCAACAACGACGGTTTTGATCACGATCAGGGCGGCAAATGACGCCCCCACCACCCAGGACCAGACCGTCACGACGCAAGAGGACCAGGAATATGTTTTCCAGGCCAGCGACTTTGCGTTCGATGATGTCGATCCTGGCGATATCATCGCTGGTATTCGCATAGAAACACTTCCCTCCGACGGAACGCTTTTGTTGCAGGGCCGGCCGGTGACCGCCGGTCAGCAGATTTTGCCGAGCGATCTTGCGGCATCGCGCCTGGTGTTTCGGCCCGACGCCAATGAGTTTGGGAATGACTATGCCGAATTCACATTTTCCGTAACAGACGGCGTCTTGTATTCCGATGTCGGCACGGTGACGGTCAATGTCACGCCAGTTCAGGATCCGCCAACGGCAATAGACGATGCGGCGACGACCGATGAGGATTCGGTTTTGACCGCTCAAGTGCTCGGCAACGATAGCGATGTCGATGGCGACGCGGTGAGCGTTGTCGCGATTAATGGCAATCCGGCTTTGGTTGGGCGGGCGACAACATTGGCCTCGGGCGCGGTTGTCACGCTGTTAGCGGACGGGACGTTTTCCTACGATCCGAATGGCGCCTTCGAATACCTCGCAGATGGGGAAACTGCTGCGGACACGTTTACCTACGCAATATCCGATGGGAACGGTGGGACTGATACTGCAACAGTCACAATCACGGTGAGCGGTATCGATGACGTCTTGACGATTGTTGGTGTCAACGATGGTCCGGTAGCCGGAACAGACGCGCAAGTTCTCGAAAGCGATCTGCCGACCGGGACAAATTCCCCCGGGCGTGGCGAAACCGTCAATGCCGCATTCACGATTGCGCCTGGCGACGGCTTGAGCGTGCTCGTCGTTGAGGGACAGGCCATTACCGCTTCGGCGCTTGGGCTGAGCGCGACGTCGCCCATCGACATTACGACGGATCGCGGCCTGCTGACGATCGGCGGTTACGATGCCGCGTCAGGAGAGGTTCGCTATTCTTATACGCTTGCTGGGGCGGTCGATCATAGTGCGGGGCCGGTTATTGATTCGATCGACCTGCAGCTTGCCGATCGGGACGGCGACACCGCTTTTGCGACGCTCGGCATCCTTGTGGTCGATGATGCACCGGTTGCCAACACCGACACGGATGAGGCCATAAACGCGGCGGGCAATCCGTCCAGTGTCGCCTTTGGAAACGTCTTCACAGGGGTCGAACCCGGCCAAGACCCAAACACGACAGACGGCGTGGCCGACAGTCTCGGTGCCGATGGTGCCGCAACAGCGCTAACCGGTGTGGTTGCCGGCACCGGTGCGGCCGCTGGCTCCTCTGCAAGCCTTGGCCAACCGCTTGCCGGCGCCTACGGCACGCTGGTCTTGAGCGCTGACGGCGCCTACCGGTACACACCGGACTACGCTAACGGTGCGGTTGCAGCGCTCACGCCGACCACATCGCTGACCGACACGTTCACCTACGAAATCACCGATGGTGACGGGCAGACCGCAACGGCGCAACTCAACATCAGGATTGTTGGAACGCCAGCGGTCATCGGTCTTGGCGATGGCGCGATCGCAGGCACGGATGCCGCGCTGTTGGAAGGCGATTTGGCGGGTGGCTCGAACGCGGCAGGCGCCGGCGAAAGCCACAACGGTTCGTTCCAGGTCGTGGCGCCTAACGGCGTCGGGGCCCTTGAAGTCGGCGCGGTCACGCTATCGGCCGCGGACCTTGCCAATTTGTCTGCGACGTCGCCGGCCACGATCGCAATGACGTATGGGACATTATCCCTGACCGGCTTTGATGCCGCGACGGGTACAATCGATTATCACTTTACGCTTGATAGCGCCGCCGACCACAGCGGTGGTGCTGTGAGCGATTATATCGATATCGCCGTCGCGAACGTATTCGGCGACCGCGGGACGGGTCGGCTTGCATTCGAAATCGTCGATGATGCGCCCGTGGCTCAGGATGACAACGGATCGGTCATTGAGGACACGGCACCGGCAACGTCTGGCGATGTCACCGCCAACGATCAAGTCGGCGCGGACGCCAGGCTGGCACCGGTCGTGGGCGTCGTTGCCGGTAACGGCGATGCTGCGAGCGCCGGCGGCATTGGCTCTACGGTTGCCGGCACGTACGGATCGCTCACGCTTCAGGCAGACGGGACTTATGCCTACGCCCTCGCGACCGGAAGCAATGTCGTTGATGCGCTGGCGTTGGGCGAAGTGGTTACCGATGTTTTCACCTACGCGCTGCGGGACGGTGACGGAGATCTCACGCAAGCGCTTTTGTCGATTGCGATCACGGGGACGAACGATGCGCCATCCGCGTCAAATGTTCTGACATCGACGCAAGAAGACGATGCCGTTTCCGGCGCGATCGCCATGTCGGATATTGACGGCGATGCCGTCAGCGCAGCGCTTCAATCAGGCCCTGCAAACGGCACCGCCATCGTCAATTCTGACGGCACGTACACATATACGCCGGCACCAGATTTCAACGGCACTGACAGCTTTGATGTCCGCGTCAGCGATGCCAACGGCGCTGCAATCACGGTCACGGTGACGGTCGTTGTGTCTGCGGGCGATGATGCCTTCGACGACAATACGACTACGGCCGAAGACACACCAGTTACAGGCCAAGCCGCCGCAAATGACACGCACGCGGGACCGGCAACGTATGCCATTCAAACGCAGCCAACGAACGGCAGCGCGCGCATTCAGTCGGGTGGCTTTTTCACGTACACGCCCAACGCTGACTTTCACGGCACCGACACCTTCGAATACGTCGTGACAGATGCATTTGGCGGCTTCGAAATCCAAACCGTCACCATTGTGGTGACGCCGGTCAACGATGCGCCAACCGCTTCCACGGCAGCGCTGACGACGCGGGAAGACACGCCCGCCGACGGCAGCATTTTGATGGCGGACGTCGATGGCGATACGCTGACTGCAACGCTTGAAACCGCACCGGCGAACGGTTCGGTTGTCGTCAATCCTGATGGGACATTTACCTATACCCCCGCTCCGGATTTCTTTGGAACGGACGGGTTCACCGTTTTGGTTTCAGACGGCAACGGCGGCACGGTTACGGTGAGCGTGCCCGTCTCGGTCTCCGACGTCGATGATGCCAACGACGACGCATTTACGACGGCGGAGGATGTCACCCTTTTCGGTGACGTGGCTGCAAACGACGGATTTGCCGGACCGGCCAGCTATGCAGTTGTCACCGGAACGCAGGATGGTGCGGTTAGCCTGAACGGTGATGGTACGTTTGCCTATGCGCCGAACGCGAACTTCAACGGCTCCGATACTTTCACCTATCGCGTCACGGACCAGCACGGGAATTCCGAAACCCAGCAAGTCACGATCACAGTCACGCCCATGAACGATCCGCCGATCGCGGCCGTCGATACGGTCTCAGTTTTGGAAGATACCCGCGCGGCTTTGAACCCTACGCTGCCGAGCGATGTCGACAATATCGATGCGACTTTGTCCATTCGTGTTGACCAGGTGCCGGCGGCCTCGCAAGGCCAGGTTGCACTGGCCGACGGCACGCCGGTGTCTTTAGGCATGGCGCTGACGCCAGCTCAGTTCGCGGGCCTGACGTTCACGCCGTCGCCGGATTACGATGGTGCCGTTGATCCGGTGAAATACACCGTGTCGGACTTGGCAGGCGCCCAAGACCAGGGCGAGATCCGGATAACGATCACCCCGCAAAACGATGCGCCGGTTGCAAACCCTGACACGTTTGCTGGCCAAGAGGACGCTCAAATCACCGGCAACGTCCTGCTGAACGATAGCGATATCGACAGCGCCAACCTTGTGGTTGCTGACGGCGACGGTGTTGCGGGCAACGGGCTATCACCGGTCGCTGGGCCATCGAAAGGAACTGTGGTCCTCAACGCGGACGGCACGTTTGTTTATACGCCGGTCGCCGACTTCCATGGGACCGACAGTTTCACATACCGCATCTCTGATGGGGCCGGCGGTCTGCACGAGGCGCAGGTCACACTGACTGTCGCGCCCGTCAGAGACATCGTGGCAGACGCAGCGACGACGAACGAAGACACACCGGTCACGATTGCGGTTCAGAGTAACGATACGTTTGAGGGCCCAGTGTCGCTTGCCGGCGTGACGCAAGGTGCCCATGGGGTGGTTGTTGCGAACGCCGACGGCACGGTGACCTTCACCCCTGCTGCTGATTTCCAGGGCACGGATACGTTTGAGTATTCCGTGCGGGATGCGCACGGCAACATCGAGCGCGCGCTCGTGACTGTTACGGTCAACAACACCACAGACGCGGCACCGGATGCGCGGACAACGGCGGAAGATACGGCGGTGGATATCGACGTGCTTGCCAACGATGCGTTTGCGGGCGCGGCAACCGTTGTCTCTTTCTCGCAGCCCGCCAATGGCAGCGTGAACCAGAATCCCGATGGCACCTTAAAGTATACGCCCGCGGCAGACTTCCACGGCGTGGACACCTTCACTTACGATGTGGCGGATGCATTCGGGAACCTCGAACAAGCCAGCGTGACGGTGACGGTCGAACCCGTCGTCGATGTTGTGGACGATACCACAGCGACAGACGAAGACACCGCGATCGACATCGACGTCTTTGCCAACGACCAATTTGAAGGTCCCGCATCCGTCGCGTCCGTCACACAGCCAAGGCTGGGCTCCGTTTCGCTGAACGGCGATGGCTCAGTGCGGTATGTCCCCGCGCCAGATTTTCATGGATCGGAAACGTTCACCTATGCTGTGACCGATGCCCACGGAAATAGCGAGACCGCGCAAGTGACGGTTACTGTGCGCGCCGTTGCCGACACGGTCGATGATGCGGCAACGACGAACGAAGACACGCCAATTGATATCTCCGTCCTCGCCAACGACCGCTTCAGCGGTGCGGCCGTTGTTACCGATGTCACGCAACCGGCAACGGGCCGCGTTGTCGTCAACGCAAACGGGACCGTCACCTACACGCCGGCTGCCGATTTTCACGGGACGGAGACGTTTCGCTATACGGCCACTGACGTGACCGGCCAGACCGAGACCGCGCAGGTGACGGTGACGGTCAACGCGATCTCCGATACTGTGCCAGACACCGCTGCAACCACGGAGGATGCGGCTACCGTCATCGATGTTCAGGCGAACGACAATTTCGAAGGTCCTGTCACGGTTTCGGCCGTTACCCAACCGGGCAAAGGCACGGTCTCGATCAACGGCGATGGCACGCTGAGCTATACGCCTGCAGCCGACTTCCACGGCACGGAAGCCTTCTCCTATACGCTGCAAGATCCGTTCGGAAATACCGAGGTTGCGTCGGTCCAAGTGACGGTCACTGCGGTCGACGACACCGTCGATGATCATGCAACAACCAACGAAGATACGCCGGTCAATATCGATGTCCTGGGCAACGATACGTTCGCGGGGCCCGCGTCGGTTGAAAGCGTCACGCAAGGCGCGCACGGCTCCGTCACGCTCAATCCGGACGGGACCGTTCGCTATGTGCCCTCGCCGAACTTCCATGGCTCAGATCGCTTCACGTACACGGCCCGTGATGCGCATGGAAACCGAGAGACGGCAACGGTCACACTTGTGATCACCCCCGTGCAGGATGATCCGATCGCGCGCGACGATACCTTCATCACCGACGAAGACGCTGAAGTTGCGATCTCGGTGCTTGCCAACGACACCGATGCGGATGGGCAGGCCCTCTCGGTCACGGCGGTTGACGGACAACCGATTTCCGCTGGCCAGACCATCATTTTGGGAAGCGGAGACGGGTCCGCGACCTTGAATGCCGATGGCACGTTGACGTTCCGACCGGCTGAAAACTTCAACGGTCCCGCGACGTTCGACTACACGGTCTCAGATGGTATTTCGACCACCACAGCGACGGTTCGCGGAACGGTCACGCCGGTCGACGATCCACTGGCGATCACCAACTTGGACGACCGGCCATCGGGCGGTGATGGTGAGGTTGCCGAAGCCGGACTTGCGACGGGTTCTGCCCCCGGCAACAGCCGTGTCACATCAGGCAGTTTCACGCTTGCGATGGCTGACGGCCTGACGGCCCTGAATGTCGGGGGACAAACGCTTTCCGCCGCGGTTTTGGCAAACGTGGATGCTGCGCCGATCACGGTGACATCGGGACGACTTGGCGATTTGGTCATCGACGGGTTCGATCCGATCACCGGCGATGTGTCCTACACTTACACGCTGACGGCACCGGACGACCACTCATCAGGCGGCGGCGTGGAGACGTTCGCCCTGTCATATAGCGACGGCGATGGACAAAGCGCGACGGGTCAACTGATCATTGCGATTATCGATGATGCGCCAGTGCTTGAGGACGATCGCGACGAGGCGGTCAACACGGCGGGCAATCCATCAAGCGTTGCTTCCGGCAACGTCTTCACCGGCGTGGACGCCGGCGGTGATCCCAACACGCTCGATGGTTCTGCTGACGCCACTGGTGCGGACGGCGCATCGCCATTGATCACGGCGGTTGCGGCGGGGAGCGGTACGCCGGGATCATTCCTCGGGAGCGCGGTTGTCACCGGCGCTTACGGCACGCTGACCATCGCAGACGATGGTGCCTATCGCTACACGCCAAACTATGCCGATCCGACCGTCGCGGGCCTGACACCGCCTGCAACGCTGACCGACCGTTTCACCTACCGCGTCGTTGATGGTGACGGCGATGCGGCGACCGCCACAATCGATATCGTCATCCGTGGCACGCCGGCGATCGTCGGTCTGGGTGATGGCGCTGTGGCAAACACGGACGGGTCGGTCTTGGAGGCGGACCTTGCGTCCGGGTCCAACCCACTTGGCACTGGCGAGGCGATCAGCGGCTCATTCGTTCTTGCCTCGGACCATGGTGTCCGCAGTTTGGAAATCGGCGGCAGAAGCCTCAGCCAGGCGCAGCTCCTCGACGCCAACTCCGTGCCGGTCGATATCGATATGACCTTCGGCGTGCTGACAGTCACGGGCTATTCTGTCGATACCGGGATGGTCAGCTATACCTATACGCTTCAGACACCCGCCGATCACAGTGCGGGCGCGGTCAACGATAGCATCGCACTGCGCGTCACGTCCGACCTTGGCGATCAAAGCAATGCGGTTTTGCGGATCGACATCCGCGATGATGCGCCGATTACGGCAAACGACAGCGATACGGTCACCGAAGACGCCTTGGGCGCCAACGGCTTTGCTTCCGGCAACGTGACCAATGGTGTCGACGCGGCTGGCGATACGAACGCAACCGACGGTGCCGCTGACACGCAGGGCGCAGACGGATTTGCAAACCCGGTTGTCATCGGCGTTGGCGCGGGCGCAAACCAACCAAATGCCGGGAGCGTCGGCGCGCCGTTACGCGGCATGTACGGGACGCTGACGCTGAACGCGGATGGCAGTTATCGCTACGACCTGGACAATGCCAATCCTGCGGTGAATGCCCTGGCCGCGGGTGAGACGTCGTTGAATGACAGCTTCCGTTATGAGATCACCGACACCGACGGATCAAAGGCAACCGCGCAACTGACGATCGCGATCATTGGTGCAAACGACGCACCGACGCTTGGCGCCGACGTGTTCGAAACGCAGGAAGACACGGACGTCACGCTCAACCTGCTGGCCAATGATACCGATCCGGAAACCGATAAGCTGTCGCTGAAATCAATCGACGGGCAAACGGTGGTGATCGGCTCAACAATCGCGCTGCGGGATGGTACGGGCCAAGTGCGGGTCAACGCGAACGGGACGATCACGTTTGAGCCGGCCGCGGACTATCACGGGCCGATCACGTTCACATACGAAGTGACGGATGGATCTGCGACGACGGCAAGCACGGTAACCGGAACGGTTCGCCCGGCACCGGACGCTGCAGATGATCGCGCGAGCGTTGCTGAAGATGGCAAGGTCAAGATCGCCCCGCTCGCGAATGACCGCTTTGCAACGATGGCGAGGGTCACCGCGGTGTCGCAGCCGTCGAACGGCTCAGCGGTCGTGAACGCGGATGGGACGGTGTCCTATACGCCGCAGGCCGACTTTCATGGCGCCGACAGCTTTACCTATACGGCCACTGACGCATTCGGGAGATCAGAGACAGCCACGGTGCGCGTTGCGGTGACGCCGGTTGCCGACACGTCCGATGACTTTGCGCAGACCGTTGAAGACCGTGCGGTTAGCATGCGCGTCATCGCCAATGACACATTTGAGGGGCCCGTTTCGATTGCGCGCGTTAGCCAACCAGCCAACGGCAGCGTTCAAATCAACGCCGGTGGGGCCGTGACATACACGCCGAACGCGGGCTTTTCCGGCAATGACGCGTTCACCTACACCGTTCTCGATGCCCACGGAAACACTGAGCATGCGATCGTCACGATCGAGGTGACGGCCACTCCAAAGATCGTGGCCGAGGGCGATGGCAATGGTGTCAACGCGCAATCGCCGGCACCGACACTGGAGACGCCGAGCGATCCTGCGGCGAATATTGCCGCGCCGGATCGATTTGGGGCTGATTTGATCATTCTCGATACGGTCGCTGACATCAGACGCCTTTTTGAAAACGCTCAAGAGACCTTTGAAAATAGCTTCTCGAGCTTTGACGCGGTCCAATTCCAAGGCTTTTCGCTCCAAATTCAAATGGGCGACGTCGATACCAACCTTGGTGAGGGTCTACGCGATCTATTGATCGTTGAAACCTTGAAGCACGACTACGTGATCTACGTTGAGGCGCGCCAAACCGACAACAGCGACGCTGCCAAGCGGATCAAATCCGTAGTCTTCCTGAAGGACGATGGACAACCGCTTCCACAGTGGGTGCGTCAAGCCGATTATCGTCTGTTACTTGCCGAATACCCGGTAGAGCAAAAAGAAATGCGCATGAAGGTGCTCGCCACGCACCTTGATGGTAGTGTGACGGTAAAAGTTGTGCGGATTGATCTGACAACCGCGGCGGTCCAAGAGATCCGCGCCGAGCAAACTGTCCATCCGCCGCTTTTTACCAGACAACTCACCACAGCGGTCGGAAACCGGCGCTAAAGCGTGTCGCATGAAATGCG